>LOCH01000052.1 GCA_001516765.1 Vulcanisaeta sp. MG_3
GAAATTTCTACGATAGGGCACTCAAGGAGGGTATAAACATTGTTTGGGGTAGACCGGAGATCCTCGGTGAAAGGAATGGGAAGATAGTGGTCAGGTTTGAGGATACCAGGAATAAGAAGGTTGTGACTAACGAGTACGACATGGTAGTGCTAGCACCGTCAGTGAAGCCGGTAGGTGATATGAACAAGCTCAGTAAAGTACTGGGTATTCTTTAAATAGGGTTGGTTTCGTAAAGACCGATCCTACGAACCCGACGTTAACTACGAGACCTGGTATATTCGTGGCAGGTTCAGCAAGTGGTCCTAGGGATATATCCGAGTCCGTGGTTACGGGTCTTGCCGCCGCCATTCAATCTATTAGGTACGCAGCGCCCGGTGTTATTGAGGAGGAGAAGTACCGAGGAAACAATAGAACCATACCCAATAAGGGTTGGCGTATTTGTATGCCATTGTGGTACAAACATAGCTGGTGTGGCTGACGTACCAGCGCTTGTCGAGGCTGCTAAGCAAATGCCAGATGTTGTGCATGCCGAGGATCTACAATTCGCCTGTGCTAAATCATCACTGGATAGGATAACGCAAGTCATTAAGGAAAAGAAGCTAAACAGGGTCGTTGTGGCATCGTGCTCGCCAGTCACTCATCTAAGATTCTTCCAGGATTCAGCAAAGAGGGCTGGGCTTAACCCATACCTCGTTGAAATGACTAACATTAGGAACCTGGACACTTGGGTTCACTCAGATAGGAAGGTCGCCACGGAGAAGGCAAAGGACATGATAAGGATGGCAGTGGCCAAGGTACACCACATGGTGCCATTAAGTACGATAAAGCTCCCAGTCATCAAGAGGGCTTTGGTGGTTGGCTGTGGTCCAGCAGGCCTCGCTGCAGCTACGGGGCTTGCTGGCGCTGGTATAGAGACGATACTTGTTGAGAAGGCTGATGAGTGTGGTGGCATGCTTAGGCGTCTAAATAGGCTTGAGCCTGAGGGTATTGAGGCTAGAAAGTTGCTCGATAGAATGGTTGAGGAGGCTAGGGAAGTCGGTGTTAAGTTCATGCTTGGTACAACAATAAAGGATGTTAGTGGTTTCACTGGGAACTTCCATGTGGTGCTTAGTAATGGAACGGAACTTGATGTTGGAGCGATAATAGTCGCTACAGGAGCTAAGCCTTACATACCGACGGAGTTCAATTATGGCAAGGACCCAAGGGTCTTGACAACACTTGATCTTGAGAATGGCAAGGCAGTCGATGGTAAGAACGTAGCCATAATTAACTGTGTAGGCTCTAGGACGGGCGGTAGGGGATGCTCGAAGTACTGCTGCGCTGTCGGTCTCAGTAAGGCATTGGAGTTAAGGGAGCAGGGCAAGAATGTGGTTTTGATATATAGGGATATAATGGGTGTTGATCCTGAAGTTGAGGACTTATACAAGAAGGCTAGGGACGCCGGTGTTCTCTTCATAAGGATACCCAGGAAGGCTGAATTGACGGAGGCTATAAAGATGGACTCGGGTAAGTTGATAGTTAAGGATGTCGAGTTGGGTGATGATGTTGAGATTCCCTTTGACAATATCGTACTTAACATAGGCTTAACACCCAGTGAGGATACCGATGAGGTAGCTAAGATACTCAGACTGTCTAAAGATCAAGAGGGGTTCCTTATGGAGTCGCATCCGAAGCTCGGTCCAGTCGATACAATGACCCCTGGCATATTCATTGCCGGTGCTGCTAGAGGTCCCAAGAATGTTGGTGAAGCCATTGCCGAAGGGTACGCAGCAGCGGCTAGGGCACTTATGATGCTTGCTCAGGGATATGTTACAAAGGAGCCATTCATACCGAAGTTTGATTGGTCTAAGTGCACGAAGTGTGGTTTGTGCATAAAGGCTTGTCCATACAATGCAATTAGGGGTCGTTCCTGGTAAGTGGATAGAGCACATACCAGCCGCCTGCCAGGGCTGTGGTTCTTGTGTTCGCTGAGTGTCCTCAGGGTGCCATAACACTTGATGCCTTAAGTGACGACGCTATTTTGGCTCAGGTTGAGGCTGCTTTGGCTGAGGAGCCTGAGAGGAAGGTTGTTATGTTCACTTGTGCCTACTGCTCCTACTGGGCTGCTGATAATGCTGGCATCTTTAAGATGCAGTACCCACCCTATGCACGCATCATTAGGCTTCAGTGTAGTTCTAGGTTGTCCTGGAAGCATGTTAAGAGGGCCTTTGAGTTGGGTGCTGCTGGTGTTTTTGTTACCGGTTGTAGGCTTGGTGACTGCCACTACATAACCGCGAACTACAACACGGTTAGGAGGTTCGAGAACTGGAAGAAGAGGTTGAAGAACATAGGCGTTAGGGAGGACAGATTCCAAATGAGACTATTCGGAGCACCAGACGTAACAGACCTAGTCGAAGCAATGAGGGAGGCAGAGAGGGTGGTAAAAACGGTAACGAAGGAGGAAATAGAACAAACAAAACAAAAAATAAAACAACTAAGGTGATGAGTGATGCCAGTAACCGTTAATTTTAGTCTTAGGGAGGAGCTTCTGAAAGTTGTACCAACACTAAGCCTATGCTATCAATGCGGGACCTGCAGTACATACTGCCCCATAACTGATGAGTCCTACAATATTAGATTACTCGTTAAGAAGGCCCAGTTGGGCGTGGTTGATAATAGGGACTTCAAGGTCATTTGGGATTGCGTTACCTGTGGTACCTGCCAGGCACTATGTCCTAACAATGTTGAGATTGTGAACCTGGTGGAGGTAATTAGGACCATGGCTATGAAGTCTAAGGTATTCCCAACGAAAATTAATGAAATACTTTGGAAGATTTATGAAAATCAGAATCCGTGGGGTTACACGGTTACTGATAAGAGGAGATTCGCTGCCCAATTCAGTGGTTTGATAAATAATGAGAACCCCGATGTTGTAATATACCCATGCTGCCTCTCCGTGGGTGACCCAAGGCTCCAGAGACATATCAAGGCGTTGATTAGGGTTTTAACGAAGGCAGGTCTTAAGGTTGGTATGTACATGGGTTTGTCATGCTGTGGCGATATCATTGAGCATACAGGCAATAAGGCATTCTATGAGGAGTACACAACGAAGCTCAGGGATGCAATAATGAATAATGTTAAGGCTCCAGTAATAGTTACGCTATCACCGCACTGTGAATACTCACTTAAGAAGTACCTTAAGGGTGTGAAGATTGTACATTACGTAGAACTTCTCGATGAGCTCATCCGCACAGGCAAGTTGAAGGTCGATAAGAAGGCTGACATCACGGTGACATACCACGACCCATGCTACTTATCTAAGCACCAGAAGGTCATCGAAGAGCCGAGGAGGGTGATAACGTCAATACCAGGCGTGAGGCTTGTGGAGATGGAGCATTCTAGAGAGAAATCACTCTGTTGTGGTGCTGGTGGAGGTGGTATAGCGCTTGAGACTAGGGTCTCCACGGAACTATCTAAACGTAGGTTAAGAGAGGCTGTTAACACGGGCGCATCTGTTGTGCTGACGGCATGCACATACTGCTTCAGGATGCTTGAGGATGCGAATAAGGTCATGAGGACGAACCTGAAGGTTATGGATCTTGTGGAATTCCTAGACAGTGTCTTGGGTGATTAGTATGAGTGAGTGGAGGGGCATCTCGGTATTCATTGAGCAGGACAATGGAGAACTGGAGAGAGCATCACTTGAGGTGCTTACCAGGGCTGGTGAGTTGGGTAGGAAGTTTAATGAGG
>LOCH01000053.1 GCA_001516765.1 Vulcanisaeta sp. MG_3
AAAAGTTCATCTTACACCCAATGATGACTACAAACAAACAAATATTATTAATAGTACTATTCCTAGCGATAATATTTATATTATCCGCATTAAATATTTATGCAGGCAAAATGTATGGTCCAGCTCCTACACCGGTAATCTACAGAACCTATACAATAAGCATGAACCTGACAGACTCAAGACCAACAACCGCATTTCTAACAAGCATAGCCAGCACATACCCACTGCTCTATCGTGAGGATACCCTGGTAGTCAACACAACACCTGTGTGGTTCACCACCGCTAATCAGGAATTCACGATATACATAACCAACGCAACCCCAGTTAGTGCTAATCAGTCCATAATTCTCAAAGCCACGTCCACAGCCAACGATACAGGCGGCATAACCTGGCAACTGGAGGTACCGCTCTACCTAGTATTCCCACAACAAATCTATGCCCAGTGGTACGTGGTGATTACCGAAAACCTCGGTGGTAATAGTTACGTAGTGTTCGCATTCAGGACTGGATTGGAGGGCTTGGCCGATTTATTAAATAATTTAACGGAGATTGGGGGTTACCTAATGGCGGTAAATGGCGAACCCTACTACCTATGGAATTACTACTATGGTTATAACCCAACCACGGGAACAAGGTCGACATACTACGAGGTTGGTTTACCAGGCATAAGCATCTACTACACATGGGTTGGGCAGGGTATAAACGCAACACCCTGGCCAAGCCAGGGATTCTCCGAGGTACTTGAGGTGCTTAAGTACGGATTCTCTGAGTACGCAAACTCGACATTAATTAATGAACTTGAGTTAATACCCAACGAGACGGTTGGTGAGATCACCAATTATGGCTATACCGTATACCAAAGACCCAGGTTGGTGCCCTTTGGCCCATTGGCTTACACGTCACCCATACTCCTGCTACCCAATGGCACGATCATCAACCCCACATGCCTCCCTGGCACCTATTACATACTCACCGTGTATTACGTAACACAAAGCGACTATGAAATACCCATCTATGAAACCAAGAATTACCCACTAGGGCTTTACCTACTCAACGGCTCACTCCTATTTGGCGGCTACCTACAGGCCTACGACTTCTACAATATGATCACAATACCAATAACACCAGTGCAATACCTAGCACCAACTTACCAATCAGAGGTCGTGGGGTATACACAATGTGTACTAACCATTTTCACCAACACATCCATAGACGGTGACGGGTCTATAATGAAGGGCGCTTTCAATGAGTCCCTAGTAATTCCTGCGCCTAATAATATACCAAAGCCCAGTGGTACGCTGATTAGAGACGATGGTCAGGTTAATGCGGAGATACTAATACATGAAATAGTAATGTATATGGAATATCACCTATCAACGGCATTATACAGACTTAGATAAATTGTGCATAATCTAACTCGCTAAAGGTCAAAATTAAATAAAACTATCCGCATTATCAAGACCTAGTCCATAACTCTCACAGCCTTCTTCCCAACCATCGATTCAAACCTTTCAAGTGCCTTCAGCAATAGGGTCCACACATCAATCCTAGCCCTAACACTCAATGCAGCCGCCGTGGCATGACCACCACCCTCACCGTTGAAGTACTGCGCTAATTCACTAAATAGGTCCGCCAGTGACAGCATGCCCTGAAGTCTCTTACTCGATCTACCAACCATCCTGACCTCCTCATCGTGCTCTGAAGCCACGAGGGCTAGGTCGCAACCAGCCCTAAGCATTGTATCTGCGAGGGATGACTCGTAGGCATTGACGTTGCTTAGGCATACTAATAATTCATCGACCCTATACACCCTCATCCTTAACAAACCCTTAACTCTAGCCATTCTCTCGGAGAACGTAACCTCCGTAATCATGGAACTCACCAGTTCCTGGTAATCAACCCTGGAAATCCTGAGAAGCCAGGCCAGTGCCTCGAAGGTTAAATCCCTAGCCCTACTAAGCCTACCACTATCGCTGAGTATGCCGCCAATTAATAGTTTGGCTGTTTCCGCACTTGGCTCAATACCCACCTCCTTAAATAGCAATGCGGCAATTTCAGAACAGCTTGTAGCCGATGGGTCTATTACGGCCAGGTCTGGCTTTATGTTGTGGATTTCGTGATGATCAATCACCACCAACCGCCTACCCCTCACGAAATCCCTCAACTCATTTACCTGGGATAACGTGCTCACATCAACGAGCACGGCAATCGCACTCTCTGGATCGCATGACTCATTCTCTAGGTATTTAATGGAGTTCCTAGCTAAGAACGACTTAACGGGTTGAGAAACACCCTCGGGTGTGACTAGGGTTACCGAAAGCCCTAGTCTCTCGAGTAATTCCTTAATGGCGACACCGCAGGCGTAGGCATCTAGGTCGGCACTCCTATGTGTTATCACGCAAACTCTTTGCGTACTCCCTAGCAATTCTCTTAATTTCTCCAGGCCCTCTACCGTACAACTCACCCCTCTTGAACATGCCCATTAGGTAATCCGCTATTTTAAACCCGAACTCCACAGCCTCATTAACCACATTATCAAGCCCACTAAATAATGGGCTTGTTGATGCATCGATGCTAATCTCGATTATGTAGTTTGTGGGGTCTGCAAGACTTACGTTTATCACTATATCCTCAAGGAGCCTCTCTGGCAATCTACGCCTTAAGTACTCATATACCTGCTCCGCAATGGCATTTATAATCTCACTAAGTAACTCATTTAGTTCTCCATCACTTATTACCCATCACCTAACCACCGCCCTTCACAGCCCCGGCGCCGCCCTGCAACTTAGCCAAAGCCTCATTAATCTGGTTCCTCAGGTCCTCGATCTGCTTCATCAACATGCTCTCCTGCCTCGACAAGGTCTTTATGTGAAGCTCAAGGAGTTCCCTCCTATCCTTAAGCTCCTGCAATGCTTGATCCTTCGTTACCAGAACCAGGAAGGATCCAACTATCTTGTACACCTTACCGTCAGTGGGCACCTTCTCAATCTCGGAAATAGCCCTCTCAACCTCCTTTAACTCGCTCTCGAACTGCTGCTTCCTAACCCTAACACTATTCAATTGGTCCTGTAACGCCTGAAGCTTCTCCAGGTCTGACTGTAATGAGGGTGGTAATGAACTCATCAATACACCAACAATTAAAGCCTTAATAAGCATTAATCCTCTATGGCAAAGGCAGTAAATCCATTAATCAACCTCGCCTAACCCGGCTGCCTTAAATATTAAATAAAGGGATTTAGTGACACCATTAATCAAACTTCTGAGGCTCGTTATATCCCTCGCGCATGCCGTTATCACAACCGCATCACCAACAACATCCACAGAGACAAAACCTCTGCTAAACCTCATCTCCCTCTCAAGGGTCTTGAACGACTTAATAATGAGATCCTTATCAAAACCTTCCACGGTAAACACCGCCTTGAATCGGCACTCATCCAACCCTAATCACCCTAGGCTTTGCATAGGCAACATCGCTTATTTTCATGAATGGACCATAGGGACCAAGATCCTTGCCATTTAGTATCTGTAGTTCGTAAGAGTCCCCGGCCTTACGTATTACGAACAATGTATCGTACATGCCCCTGACACTATCGAAGTCCTGAACCCTAAGACTAGGCACACTTAATTGCTCACTGAGTACGTCAGCCACGTCGAAGTACTCACCCAGTGAGATTACAATGGCACTACGGGATTTACCAACCTGCCTAACCCTAACCTGCATGTCTATCAACAACTTAACACCAAGTATCCTCACTACATATGGCAAGAACTCGATGAAACCCTCTCCAACCTTGATAAAACGCATTATGTGCGGGTTACCACCTCTGGAACCGAAGTAAATGATCCTAGTTGCACCCATGCTCAACACCTTACCCGCAAGATCAGTTATTGATAATCTACCCCTATTCACCTTAACGGCATTTGGTATGGCAGGTTCAAGCTCATTGAGGAACTGCCTCATCCTTATTCCACTGTTACGTGATGATGTTAGCACAATAAGGCCCATAATGAATTACATATTTACCTAAGCACTGGTTTTTACTCCCTGCTTAGCCGCTGCCTCCGTGGCGATTGTCTTACCCATTATAGTCTGCGGCACCCAGGCGCCACCAGCGAAGGTGTAGCCACACCTTGGGCATCTCCATATACCAAAGGCTATCCTCTCCATCCTAGCCAGGGACTTGCACCTTGGGCATCTGTGCCTACCCTCTGCTTAACCTCTATCTGAAGCACCTTCCTCCTCACACCCATGCCGTACCTAGCGCCAAAGCGTCCTATTGGTCCCACAATCTTTGTGTGGCTGAACGGCACAATAACCGACATGACTTAAGCAGTTAAAAGTGTTTCTCCCTTCGATTATATTATCACGCCGCCCTGCCCCCTGGAGACGCTTGGTAATGGTTGTAACTCAATGTCTGAGTTCATGAAGACCCTAAAAACAAGCAATAACTTCTCCCTATCCCTACCCATCTCATCCCTATTCTTGTACATTTTTAGAACGGTACCACCTGAGTCGAGGACGACTCCTATGAAGCTTATGCCGCTCACCTTATTCACCAGGTCCTTCGATGTCCTAACCCTAATCAACGGCATCAGTGGTGAGTAGTGTATGGATAACTCCGCGTCATTACCCACAACCCTAATGAACACGGGTATCTCTGGTTTAACGCTTTGGGCTAGGGCTGGTGGTATTGATGCCATTAGGCCTATGAGGTTGTTCAGCATTAGCCTTAGGTAGTCCAGGGCATCGTCAACATTGGGTATTGAGAGCCTTATTTCTGAAACAAGCCCGAACCTAATGATTTCTGAGAGCATCGAACTAATCACTGACTGGTATTAATTAGCATTTCCGCTGTCTAGTGCCATAATGGGTAACTAAAAATTTAATAAGGTGATTGCTTTATAAACCAGAGCTCGTCTATGCATAGACTTAACGTCACCATAGAGTTCAAGAACGGTAATG
>LOCH01000054.1:0-5532 GCA_001516765.1 Vulcanisaeta sp. MG_3
TCTAACCTCCAGTTAATTGAGAATTCAACATACGTAATGTTAGGATGCCCTAAATGTAAAAGGTACACCCGTATGACCAAGAAGCATATTTTCAAGACGTACATAGAGTATGAGAATAACTCGGTTCATCTAAAATGGACGGAATTAATTAAGGAACTATACACAAGAATAGCCACTAAATACTATCTAGAATCAGGTACACCCTAACATTATTCCTAACCAGGTATTCAAAAATAACATCAAAAAGTGAAACCACATCATACGAATAACCTCTCCTTATATAGGGATTATATAGGTGCACATAAACTACGAGACCCCTCCTCACTAAATTAATTATTCTGTAAGCATCTGGATGTACAACAATCTCCCTCGTTAATACGCAATCATCACCTGTGAGGTAATTAATAACGATGAAACCAAGTCTTTCTAAGAAATTAATCCTCTCTGAATTAATACAGGGATATACGAATAGCCTAATTATTCCTTTATTAAGTAATAATTTTATGATCGATGGTCTCCGTAACAGTTCATTTACCTGCCCAGAATCAAGCATTAAACCATAAACGCCACAACCAATATTTCCTAGATGGCTCACATCTAAAACCCTGATTATGCAATCATCGCTACAACAATCAATTCCCAGCCTAAAGACCCTAATTACTAAGTCCCTGTACTTATTAATGAGGTTCCCGAGTTCGTTCATTGTTATTACGCACTTTACACATAATATCTTACTAATTAAGGTGCGCCTAGATGAAATAGGTGCAGTTACTTTGTGGTATTACCAACGATCCCTCACCCTCATAACCAATCAATTCCTCTGTGCAACCACGATCGTGCAATAGGCATGTGAAGGCGGCAACCAGGGCATCTAGTTCATGCTTATTACTAATGATTGGTCCATTGAACGTTGATGTAATCATTTTAAGAAAGCCTTGCCTCGTGATATTAAGTATTTTGAGTGTTGATGTTGGGTGGACTTCTAGGACAGCAATGCCCTGTTTCCTTAAAATACTGGCAATCTCCATACCGTACATTGTCAATGATTTCATGGAGCCCAGGAGTGGTGGGATCAATCTGAGCCCCCTCCTCCTGGCTTCAATCTCCACTAACCTGTTAATACCGTACCTAGGAAGACCCAGGGGTGCATCAATGCATACGAACTTAGGCATACTCTCTACAACGTGCTTTATTACTTCATGCCTTGAGGATAGGGTCTTAACATCATAGATACGTTTAATCTCATCCAATAGGCCAAAACCAGTCCTCCTTCTTCCGGGTAATGCTAAATCTAGACCAACATAATTCCCCATTTAAGTCCTTTTGATTAGTTTAACACCTAGTTTATTAAGTACTTCAGTGACCAGGGCCCTAGTTTTACTATCAATGGCTTTCCAACTGACATAGGCCTTCACGGGCTTATGGGTCATCATGGTTACGGCTTTGATAATTATATCCTCAGTTATTGGGCTCACGTACTTAGGTATTGCGTGGCCAATATCGGCCTCACCACTAAGCAGCCTATTACCCATGGTTAGATAATGAAGGTCGCCTATCGAGATTGCCGGCTCATAATTGCTAACCAACTTACCCTCGATAAATTCACTAACAATGTTGTGAAGAAGCTCCCAACCCCTGGTTACGCCCCACTCCTTCTCGGAACTGCCTTGCTCTATGAAGGTTACTGGTATTGTCATCACGGTTGGTCCATGGTGTGTAGCCTCGATGTAGCACTCGAACTGGTCTAAGCCATAATCAACCCTCAACCTGCATAGCTCCCTATAGAATGCAGTAATTGTGTGAGGATTCGCAAGCGATACGGTGTTTGGCTTTCCACCAAGTTCAGCAGCGCCCCAATTGCCGGTTACATGGGATGTGAACATGGGCCTTGGATTCTTCATTGCGTGTCTGCTCACGAATATCAACTCACTAGGCTTGGTGTCGAGTTTATTTATTACATCCTCAACATCGTCTAAGTAGACAATATCCCTATTAAGGGCTAAGAATGCAATATGCCCCTTTAAGTCGTAAATTTCGTAATCACCAACACTCGACCTATACCGTAATTCACCGTCTCTGTTAAACAAGTCCCAGACGCCTCTTGAAACTACATCAACCTTACTAAATACGAAACCATACACATTAGTCTTTTAACCCAGGGATTTTTTAACTCATTCTTTTAACAATTCGTTTAACCTTATCTCAGCAACAACGACAGGGTATTCAAGCTCGAATGAGACTATTACATCGGGTAATAGCTCCATCACAAACCCAACGTCCTTGCTATTCCGTACTACACATGCCGTCCTCTCAGGTAGCCCGGACGGTAACGTACACTGCCTTAGTGCATACTCAATACCCAGGTTAGTCATTAATGCCTTTAGGGTTGATAATCCATCAGTGAGGGTTATTTCAGGACCACTAATTACGTAACTGAGCACGAGATCCTCCTTAACGCCAACCTCACTGCCTTGATCTGGCGAAACAACGTAACCCACCTCAAATAACTTAAGTGTTCTGCTAATGAGTGGTTTATTTCTCTGGAGTATTTCCATTAGTTGTGGCCATATGTGGTCCCTAATTACCGTGTATAACTCTGACTTTGGATTATCAACTTCAACCAAGTCCCTCCTATACATCACCTTATTAATCATTACATCCTTACTACTCATCATGTAATTAAGAACCTCCTGGAACCCCAACCCAATCATCAAATCCCTAGTCAAATCTGCGAACAATCCTAAACCACTCCTCGAGCCCTTAACCGGCTGTCTTGGCACCTCCCTCGGTATATTCTCGTAACCATACGCTATGGCAACATCCTCCGTTATATCCACTGGATGCAGGACATTGAGCCTATACGGTGCAACCCTAACTAGCAATTCATCATTGCCAAGATCCACCACATCGTGCCTAGACATCAATAGGTAATTGATTATCTCATCCCTGCTCAGGTTAAGCCCTAAATAATCGTTTACGAAATTCACCGAGACCCTAAACTCCAGTGGGTCGAGGATTGGCGATATCGAGTTACCCCATGGGGCATCGATATTCACAAGCTCAACAACTTTCGACGTGCTTCTTTCAATTAAGTTATAAACGAGAACCGCAAGTATGGATCTTGCGAGTTTTAGGTCTGTAGCCGTAACATCAATAAGCACGTTCCTCGTCTTCTCCGTAACCTTAAAGTCCTCACTACCGAGTACAGGTATTATCACGAGTACCCTACCCTCAGAATCTACGAGTATGGGCGCCTTACCATCATAAACCGCGTACTTACCATACGCCTTACCCTTCTCGGTATTCTCAATAACATCGAAGCCACTAACCTCCCTATCGCTCTCCAACGGCCTATACCTAATCCTACCTAACTCCTCAAGTTTATACGTGAGTGGTGGCTTTATCTTATCAGCGTCGTAAAAGCCAATTGCCATCTTACGCCTATCCCTACCATACGTTGCATGCAACTTCTCCTGCAACTGAATCATCTGCCTAATGGCCTCATCACTCAATCTTAAGTCATGAACAATACCCATGGCTATGAACGGCCTATTCGGAACATCCTCAACAACAAGCCTAAACCCATTATTAACAACGCTGTATTTGGGTAGGCCAAGTTCAACCTTCAATAAACCCCTGAGGGCCCTTGCCACGCCTTCCACAGAGAACAAATCAGGCCTGTCGTGGGTAACTTCGAAGGTAACCTCATCGCCAGAAACCCCCTCAACCTCACCCTTAAGCCTATTCAATAATGATACCAACTCATTGGAATCCCTAAAATACCTACCCAATAAACCCTCCAAATCACTTCGTTTAAAGTTTATAATGGGCACAATGAAGCACGAAACAACAACCTAATTAAGCATTTTCACCAAAATACAGGCGGGGTTAGCATGAAAAACCCCTTGTTAATCATGACCATAATAGTGGCTGTGGTTATAATCGCATTAGCGATAATGCTCCTAACGTTTCATGCGAAGAGGACTGCCATAAACGTACAAAGGATAGGCTTAGTTACAATCCCCATGAATGTACCTAGGATATTTGTAAATTCAGCATTCGCTAATGGATCGCAAATACCACCTATGTACACATGCGATGGTGCCAACATCTCAATCCCAATAACGCTAGGCAATATACCTAGTAATGCAAAATCAATAATGGTGATTATCGAGGATTTAAACGCACCTGGTGGCGTGTTTATACATTGGGTATTGTATGACATACCACCTAACGTAACGCAAATACAGGAGGGTTTACCCACCGAGTACTATATACCTGGAATTGGCTATCAGGGAGTTAATGACTTCGGTAAAATCGGCTACGGTGGTCCATGCCCACCACCTGGTCCTCCACATGAGTATGTGGTGGTAGTACTAGCTCTAAATATTACAATAAATCCGGCACCCAATTTGTATGATCGCGAAATAATTAATTCATTAGATGTACATGATGTCGTTGGCTACGGGATTTTAATAGGTTATTATGGTCATGGTTAACCCAATAATTGCCTTATCTCCTCAAGCTTCCTCTTAAGCTCCTCGTTTTCGCTCCTTAACCTATTGTTCTCGTTAGTCAAGGCATTTAGCCTGCTTTCTAGCTCATTGATTCTGTCATTAATTCATCCCTCTCCCTCCTCAAATCTATCAAGCTCTTCACCACCAGTTGGGGCAGCGGTCGCAATACCCAGCTCTCTGCACTTCTCAGCAACCCTATCGCTCCTCACCCAATAAATTACCTGCGTGCCCTCCCTATCCCACTTAAGCTCGCCCGTATTTATGTTTAGCTCGAGTGTTGTTGATATCACGAAGACATCGCCACGCTCTAGCTTGTACTTAGGGACTATCTCATCAAAGAACCACCTCTTCATTGAATTAAAGACCTCATCTAGGGAATCCTTGAAGCTTTGCGAGTTTCTAATGCTGTTAAATAGTTCATTAGCCTTATCCTCAGGGAACTGGGACCTCAAGCTACCACCAATTGCACCAAAGAGTAACCTAAAGAAGTCCGGTCTTCCCTCCCTACCGTACTTACCAAACAATCTTGCGGCTGAGGTCTTCCCAGTAACCCACCTAATCCTTAGGATACCACCCCTAACAAGCTCTGCAGATACTCCCCCTCTCTCAATCTCCTCCTCACCCTCCTCCCTCCTCTCCTCACTACTCATACATTAAGTAAATAATTATATTTCAATAAAAACCTTTCACCACGTAATCATTGGTAATACATTTACTCTACACTGATTAGTAGGAAATCGATGGGGAAATTAATGATTAAGTTTTTAAACAATTGATTAAATAATTAACGCAATGCGTGTGGGCAGGAGGTTGGCTAAGGTTGATGAGCAGTTGGAGGCTGTTGATTTAATAAATACTGTGAGGTCTATCTATGGGTTATCGTATAGGGAATTATCCCAGTTACTCGATATACCCGAGAGCCTACTCTGTAGGTATGCAAATGGTGATTTACTACCGTCATTAGAGACTGTTGGTTTAATAAAGGATAAATTGAAAACAATGCTAGACCTCACAG
>LOCH01000054.1:5552-7336 GCA_001516765.1 Vulcanisaeta sp. MG_3
TCCAGAGGAGGGTTAAGGAGGTATTTTCCGACCTACCAATAAATAGGGTATTAACCGCAGCAACCGATGGAATACCCCTATCCGTAATGGCATCCTACGCACTAAACGCCAAACTAGCCATAGCCAAGCAATATAAGGACTTAGCTTCGGAGGAATTCTACGAGGTTAGTTACATTGTCGATTCACCACCACGCAGGGTATCGCTATACCTACCCAAGCATCTGCTTGAGAGGGGTGATGAGGTTTTGATAGTGGACGATATTGTAAGGACAGGGAGGACACTGAATGCCCTGATTGATATGATAAACAATGCCGGGGCAAAGCTTGCTGGAGTCTCCGTACTAATCTCTATGAATAATTCATGGATTGAGAAGGTGAGGAGTAAGGGTGCGCGTATAGACATTGTCTTAGACCTGAGCGCCGAGAATTCTAGGGAAAGAATAAGTTATTAAGACCTGCCCGCTGATAGGTTCGATGCTCATAAATTATGGAACAATAATTGTACTAATCTATATCGTAATAATGATATCCTCGTTCTACCCAATGATTTATCAATTATTGTTGATATCAATTAAGGACCGAGACACCAATACAAAACCCAGGGAGGACTACATCAGCGGGGACAAGGTTTTTCTAATAATTCCAGCCAAGGCTGAACCACTTGATTTGATAGAGAAATCCATGGGTCAATCATCATCGATTAAGTCACGCATTAATGAGATCGTGTACATCCTTGACGGATATAATGATGAATTGATTAGTATGATCAAAACCCTTGGTAATAAGTACGGTGTTAGGGTAATGCATAGGGAAAAGCCCCGTGGCTATAAGGGTGGTGCGCTCAATTACGTCATAAAGAGGCTGGGTCTTGGCGATGGGGATTACATGGTAGTCCTCGACGTGGATTCATCAATAAATCCAGAGACACTTGAGAAGCTTATTGCCGAAATAAATTCAGCACATGCGATAGTTCCTAGGTGGATTGCCGATAATAAAGGCGATTCGTTATTGGCACGTGGTCAATGGGTTGGTTACCTACTATTCTTTAAGGTTTTAAAGTCTCTCAATGATTTGGTTGGTTGGGTTCCGATACTCGGTAGTGGTTCATTGGTTAGTATTAAGGCCCTCAGGGTAGTTAGTTACTGGCCTGAGGATGTCCTTGAGGATGTGGAATTGGGTGTTAGGTTCTTCATAAACGGCTTGAGGGTTAAGTATGTGGATGATGCTAGGGTTAATGTTGAGGTTCCCGTCAATTACTTCGGCTTCCTCAAGCAACAGCTCAGGTGGAGTTTTGGAACTGGGAGGGTAATGAGGAAGTACTTCTGGGGTGTTTTACGTGGGAGGCAGGGATTCACCGTGTTGCTCTACTTGAGTCAATACTTTGCTTATGTTCTCCAATTATTATCCATACTAATACTCACTGCAATAAGCATAATAGGTATCTCAATACCCCTATGGGCACTCTTACTGCTGGCTATAACGATAATCCCAACGCTAGGGTTGTATCTATACACGTTACTTAAGCTTGACATGGAGAATGGTGGAGATCCTGTGAGGGATATATTCGCAATAAACTCCGTGAACCTAGCCTTCATACTTGCATTACCGAGGATAGCAATTGCGAACCTAATGGGTTTGTTAGGTATTGGTGAGTTTAATTGGGTCCCAACACCCAAGGGTTCGCAGAGGTGGGTTAGGGGGCGAATAATAGATTTGCTGCCGGAGATCGTGATGACGCTTATGGTGGCTACAGCAGTAATCACGGCTATACTACACATGCTTTG
>LOCH01000055.1:0-4498 GCA_001516765.1 Vulcanisaeta sp. MG_3
TTTGGAAGCACATAGAGCCCAAGCGCTATGAGGAGTGGGTTAGGGCTAGGGAGACTTGGGAGGCGAGGCTTAAAAAGGCTCAGGGTAAGGGTGGTGGTGAATGAGTGAGCAGCAAACTAACACATCGGCGTTGCCGAGGACTATACCTAACACGACTACGCAGGAGATCGCCGGCTTAAGGGTTGTTATTGCTGTTGGTAAGAAGAAGACTGCCATTGCTAAGGCGGTCATTAGGCCAGGTATTGGTAGGGTTAGGGTTAACGGCATACCGATTGAGGTATGGCCTATAGAGATGGCTAGGATGAGGATGATGGAGCCACTGCTCCTGGCGGGTAAGTCCTTTATGAGTAAGGTCGATGTTGATGCCACAGTTAGGGGTGGTGGGTTCATGGGTCAGGCAACTGCGGTGAGGATGGCAATAGCCAGGGGGTTGGTTGAATACTTCCAAAACACGGAATTACTCAGGCTTTACATGACCTATGACCCATCAATGATTAAGGGAGATCCAAGGAGGACGGAGCCGAAGAAACCAGGTCTTAAGCATGCTAGGAGTAAACGTCAGAAGGCCTATAGATGATTGTAAGAACGAACTCCAAACCCAACATACTCTCTCCCTTCGGTAGGGACAGTATTTATACCACAGCATTCATGTTCTATTATGCCAACACTATGATTGAGGTGCTTCGCAAAAGCAATTTAAAGGGGTAATAATTCCTGGAAGTTGCATGATTGTTCCAATAAGGTGCTGGACCTGTGGGAGACCGCTTGGGCATCTTTGGGGAACCATTTAGGCAGAGGGTTCTTAAGGGTGAGAATCCCGAGAAGGTGCTTGATGATTTAGGCGTTACGCGTTATTGTTGTAGGAGGACTCTCCTTGCTCATATTGAGTTGATAGACCAGGTTCTCGAGTATTCTAGGATTGAAACGGAGTAGGGAGTAGGTCGTACTTACTATTGGTGCTATAGTGTTCTTTATCTATTTGTATTGTTACTTTTGATACTCTCAGTGGGTGTTAAGATTTAAATATAGGTGATTTCGGCACGAACCTAATGGAGAGACCGCAACAGCCCATGAAGGTATTGCAAAAGATGGTTGGTAAGCACGTAACTGTGAAGCTCAAGAACAATAGGGTACTAAGGGGCGTTCTGGTCAATTACGATGATTGCATGAACCTAATACTTGATGAGGGTGAGGAGATGGATCAGAAGGGTGAGAATGTGGTTGTTAAGTACGGTAGGTTAGTAATTAGAGGCACACAGGTGTTGTATATAACGTCTGAGGAGACCATGGGGTGATGGGCATGGCAAGAACCATAACAATAAACACGATCAATAGAAAACCCGTCTCAGAGCTAAACGTGGAATTGGTGGAGAGGAAGGGCCTCGGACACCCTGACTACATTGCCGATGCATCGGCCGAAGCCGTCAGCAGGGCCTTGTCCAACTATTACCTTGAGAAGTACGGCGTGATACTTCATCATAATGTTGATAAGGTTCTTGTTGTTGGTGGTCAAGCAAATCCACGGTTTGGCGGTGGCGATGTACTGCAACCCATATACATATTGGTCGCTGGCAGGGTCACTACGGAGGTTAAAACCGCCACAGGTGTTGAGAAGGTACCTGTTGGCCCAATAATAATATCATCAATTAAGGAGTGGATTAAGGAGAACTTTAGGTTTCTCGATCCAGACAAGCACGTCGTTATTGATTATAGGGTTGGTATGGGATCCACAGACCTAGTCGGTGTCTATGAACTTGGTGTTAAGGCCGTTAAGGTACCACTCGCTAACGATACATCGATAGGTGTTGGCTTCGCACCATTAACAGATACGGAGAGACTCGTGCTTGAAACCGAGAGGCTACTTAACTCAAGGGAGTTTAAGGCAAAATTACCTGAGGTTGGTGAGGATGTGAAGGTCATGGGCCTAAGGGTTGGTAAAGATGTGAAGTTAACAATAGCGTCAGCATTAATATCATCACTCGTTAAGGATAAGGATCACTACCTAAACGTTAAGGAGGAGGTAAAGAACAAAGTCCTAGACCTAGCCGCTAAAATAACGCCTAACTTAACCGTAGACGTCACGGTGAATGCAGCCGATAAGCCCGAGCACGGGATATATTACATAACGGTCACAGGTACGTCTGCAGAGCATGGCGATGATGGAGCCGTAGGCCGTGGTAATAGGGCCAATGGGTTAATAACGCCCATGAGACCAATGACTATGGAGGCCACGGCTGGTAAGAACCCTGTTAGCCACATAGGTAAGTTATACAATGTGCTTGCTAACAAGATTGCCGAGAGAATCTATGGTGAGGTTAAGGGATTGAGAGAGGTCTACGTCTATTTATTAAGCCAGATTGGTAAACCAATAAATGAGCCATTAGTAGCTAATGTAGAGTTGCTGACAGAGTCTGGCGCTGAATTGACTGGCGAGGTGAAGAGTGAGGTTGAGGGTATCGTCAATGAGGAATTGGAGAACATAACGGCATTAACCGATTTAGTGGTTAAGAACAAAGTAACCCTGTTCTAACTAAATACTTCTCAAACGCCTATACTCATTAATCATACGCCTTAAATAATCCTCATCAACAGCACTTAGTAATTCCTTACCAAGTGATTCCATGGCGCTATTGATTACTGACCCATCAATAAACACGACCTTGTTTACTACACCATTATAAACAATACCTAGGGGAATAACCCTCAAACCCCTCTTCCAAATGGGTCTTAATATATTCTTGTCATTAACATCAATTAATACTATGGAACTTACTCCAGCGCTTATCAACTTATCAATACCCACACGCGTAAGCTCGCCTAGGGTCATGAGGGGGATGGCATTACGCATCTGGGCGATAATGTTTATATCAAGGTCCTCATTAAACCTTATTAGCACGTATTTACTACCCCTTATGTAATCCACGAAATCCTCCACAAATCTTCTGAGGCTATCCTCAAGCTCCATAACTTTACGTCTGTACTTCTCAACATCGCCCTCCAGAATCTCAACCCTGGCTGACAAAGCCCTAACTAATTGATCCTTCCTGGCTTCTAGATCGTAATTACTTAATAGCTCCTCAACCTTCTCCTTGGTTTCCATGTATAGTTTATTGAGCCTTTCAACTTCGGCATTTAATGCCCTTATCATCCCCTCATACTCACTGCGAATCCTATCGCACTCGCACTCGCACCTCTCCTGCTGCACAACCTTAACCTCCTGTTGCGGTTGTACCTCGATTTTCCTACTCGCCTCATCAACTGCCTGCTTTATGGGCATCCCCTTAATGACCAGAGCCTTAGCCTCATCAATAACCCTAGTAATGCTCCTCCTGACCTCATCCTCAACCCTATCAAGCTTAGGCTTTAATTGCATAAATGACTTATAGGCGGCAGCGAGCGCATCCCTCATGTGTGGATCCTTAACCACAATGCCCTGCTCACGGGATACCTTAACGACTATCTCACTCTTTTCGGAGATGCTTAGGTCCTTATCTGGGTAGTATAGCACCGCACCGATCATGGCGGCTAACTTCTTTGCGTAATCAGAGGGTTTGGCGGTGTCCACGGCAACGAGTATTGGTGTTCCATATTGGTAAACTATCCTGAGAACATGCCTCCTGCTAAGGTTCTTACCGCTATGTAGTGTTAATACATTACCATTCATGTCGAGTATTGCTAAGCCCGTAACTATGCCAGGATCTATACCAACAATGAGCTTTCTGTCCTTAATAGCACCACCAACCTCAACGGCTTCAGTCTCTGTAAGACTCGCGAACTTTATTGAGTCACTCGGTACGGATTCTACAATTACCTTAACATCCATGCTCCTACGCGGCTTTATTATCGACCTTATGGTGGTTCTGTCGGCGTAAGCTATGAAAACCACGGATCTTAAACCCTCACTCTCTGGCGCTATGAACATGTCATAATCAATACCACCCTTCTCAAGCCTCTCCTTAATCTCTTTAGCTAGATACCTAATCCTATGCGCAATATTCCTCTCAAACCTATTCCTACTCATACCACCTGGTGTGGTTGATATGGAAGCCTTGATCACAATCCTAGTCTCCGGCTCATAAACCTTAACAATAGAACCAACACCCATTGAGCAAAGCCTTGCCAGGTACTCCGCGGTCGTGTCCGGATCAAGCTTACCGATGCTCAGTCCAAAGTACTTATTAACAAGGACCTCCATCGACTCCTCCGTATCTGGGCTAACCCTAGTTACTTGAACCAGGTAAACGTTGAAGGGCAGCCTACCCAACCTCTTAATTATGCCGGGGCTTAACTCCATCACCTCACCAATATTATCAACAGCAATCGCGCTCGGCCTAATCCTCTTAACAATCCTTATCAAATCCTGCGGATCAACAGTGCCCCTCTCGATAATATCACCATTATTAAATACGGCGTAGGAAAACCTCCTACCATTAATATCAATCCCAATTATGGGACCTGACGCTAATCTCTCAATGAGCACAATAATTAATTATGTATA
>LOCH01000055.1:4774-9167 GCA_001516765.1 Vulcanisaeta sp. MG_3
CCTCAACACCACCAATAACGTAATTAAAGACCTCCTCAACATCAACATCAAGGCCGAACCTACGTACAAAGAACCTAGTCACGTTGAGTATATCCTTATGGAGCAGGTCTAGGGCACCAACCGCATTCCTCGGAACCCACTGGGGCCAGTCTATTATGTATGGTTTATTATCATCCAGACTAATCATTACATTAAACTCGCTGAGGTCACCGTGCACAACACCCACATCCCTAAACATTTTCCTAACATCCTCAATAATTCCCCAGTAAACATCCTCAGCATCATCGACTTCGTTAACCTCGGATAACAATGCACCGTTTATGTAGGACATGACCACCGTATGCCTGTTAACGGTTATTGGTTTAGGAACGCTAAGTCCAGCATTGTATGCGAGGACAAGCGCCTTATACTCCGTGTGCGCCGATAACCTAGACTCATAAAGCCAGGTTATGTGCCTCCTATCGCCAATCCAAGCCCTAAACCTCTTAATCTGCCTAAAGCTAGTCCTACCAAGCCTATGAAACTTAAGGACAATCTTCCCACCACCAATGGCATCGCCCGCGTACACGTCAGACTCCTTACCAACACCAATCGGTGTTGGGCTCAGTGCCTCCACAATACCCCTCTTCGCTAACGTATGCAGTGCCAGTGCGTCATAACCCATGAACGTTAACCTATAGCCAGTGTAATTACCCCTATACCTAATGACCATACCTAGGGAATTGAGCCTCCTCAGTGATTTACCAATCAACTCCTCAGGCTTCTTACTCCAATTAACGATCACGTCAAGTGGTACGAACTCAAACTTCCTATGACCAATCTCTATAATCCTGAGTACCCTGAGATCAAACGCATCCAATTGATCGTAAGCATTGACTATATTCCTGATACTCAACAAATTAATACCACCGGGAAACCCCTAATTAAATCAAACCAAATAATGAAGAACAATGAGGGAAAATATTATTAAGGAGAATTATAATCGATAACCGTGTCTGGTTCAGTACCAAGGCAATTAACCATCAAGCAAAGCCTACTAGCTGCAATCAGCACAATGCTTGTCTGGGGCCTTGAGTACTACGACATAATACTCTTCGCATCGCTGGCACCAATACTCGAGATTTACTTCTTCCCATCAAAGTCAGCCATAATTAGCGCAATAGAGACCTGGGGGGCCTTCGCATCGACATACTTCGTCAGACCCATAGGGGCGATGATCTTCGGCTGGATCGGTGATGTTCACGGTAGGAGGGCAGCCACCATCATAGACGCAGCACTTGTCGGTTTAGCAACATTATCCATAGGGTTATTACCGACATACACCACAGTAGGCATTGCAGCACCCGTATTGCTGTACACCATGAGGATGCTGCAGGGTATTGGACTTGGCGGTGAGGCCGGCGGTGGTGCCACATGGGCCCTGGAACTAACGCCAAGGAACATTAGACCATACATAAACGGTGTCATGTACTCAGGCCTCTCCTGGGCTGTATTCTTAACATCCTTTGTAACCCTGAGCGCAAAATCCATAATGCGTGAATCCTTTGCCATAATTGGCTGGAGGATATTATTCGTAACGGGTGCCATACCTGCACTCATAGCCCTAATCATTAGATTATGGGGTTCGGAATCCATGGAATGGCTTGAACGAGTTAAGACCCGTGGAGTGGTTAAGGTACCACTTAGTGTCGTTTTATCGCGGTATTGGATGCCTTTCATAGCCCTGATCCTAATAAATCTGGGATTAACGATTTACTACTACGGCGGATCTGGGTATTGGCCCTACGTAATGCGTGATATAGTTGCGCCAAAACTCGGCCTACCGCCAGATAAAGCCTACACATGGGCCCTGGTGCTCGGTATGTATGGTGGCATTGGCGCAGTTATTGGTGAATTACTTAGTGGTTTCCTCATAAGGCTCATGGGCATTAGGTCATCCTTCATAATACCATCCACATTAATGCTTTTGCTAAGCCCACTTATAGTGTACCTAGCGTTCACGATGAACCCACTATCGATATACACAAGCCTATTAATGGGCATATTATTCGGCCTAACGGCAGCACCCCAAACCCTATACTTCACGTCCATATTCCCGACAGAGATTAGGTGGAGCGCGGTTGCCTTTGGTTGGAACATAAATGCGTCGATAGGGCCTTTAACCACCGCAGCGTTACTATTCGCCCTAGAATATTCACCAAGCTCCCCATTTATGATCGCCATCTATGGATCGGTAATAATGGTCATGGGAGCATTATTGGTGGCGCTTGGGTCGCTAATAAGGGTTAGGGAGTATTGAAGATCCAGGGTATTAATGACCAACGCTTTTTAAATAATGCTCAAAGGCGATAAGCGCTAGGTACTGCTCATTGGTTATTGATAGTTCATCATTATACCTACCCACTAACTCAATGGCATCATCAGCGCTAAGCCCCCTCCTATACATTAAGTAGGCGGCTATAACCGTTGGTGAACGACCAATACCAGCATGGCAGTGAACAAGTACAGGTTTTCCACTCATTATGTTCTTATCAATCCAGGTAGCAATACTGTAGAGTTCATCCTCAGGTGGTGCATAACCATCCCTCGTTGGTACGTGCAGGTAATCAATACCAAACCTATGTAGGGTATTCACGTAGTCGTTGAAGTCCCAACCCTCCAGGGTGAATTCCCATTCCTCGACCAAGATAACCACGGCCCTGATCCTCATTCTATACCACATGGCCACTGTATCCTCATCAAGAGGCATTGATGAGCCGGCTAGGGCTCCCTCAATTACCCAATACGGGAACTTAACCATCGACGAAAACCAATGCCGGGCCACTTTAAACTATACCGCCTATATAATTACCGTTGTGCCATAGACATAGGTTATTGATTTATAATTATCTGAATAATTATTAAATTACCGATAACAACGCCTTTAAATAATACTGAAAAACAACACTGATTATGACAGTATTCAGAATACTACGAGTAGACCTATCCCGTGAACACTTTAGTGAGGAGGTAATCAAGGAGGATCTCCTAAAGAAGTTCCTTGGCGGTAGGGGTTTAGCAGCCTACCTAGCCCTTAAGGAGATACCAAGGGGCATAGACCCACTTGACCCAAGCAATAAGCTCTACATATTCTCAGGTCCATTGAGCGGCATAGCCACAATATCATCAAGTAGGGTTAACGTAACGACGAGGTCCCCATTAACCGGCGTATACACGCACGCAAACGCTG
Source organism: Vulcanisaeta sp. MG_3 (assembly GCA_001516765.1). Lineage (GTDB taxonomy): Archaea > Thermoproteota > Thermoprotei > Thermoproteales > Thermocladiaceae > Vulcanisaeta. Next base: position 8,004 of record LOCH01000055.1, read on the forward strand.
GTGGTAACTTCTCATACTGGCTTAGGAAGTCGGGTTATGACGGCTTAATAATCGAGGGCAAGGCTGACGAACCAGTCTACCTCGTCATCAAGGATGGAGAACCTAAACTAAAGCCAGCCAAGCACATCTGGGGCAAGTGGACTGGCGCCTCCACGAAAATGATACTTGAGGAAAACGGCTTCCCACCAGACGAGACAAAGGCTGGGGTTGCCGTTATTGGACCAGCCGGTGAGAACCTGGTTAGGTTTGCGGGAATTAGGATGAGCGATTACGAGAGATTCGCCGGCAGGGGCGGTGTTGGTGCAGTGATGGGAAGTAAGCTACTCAAGGGAATCCTCGTATGGGGCACCAGAGACCTGTATAAGGAGGTTGTTGATAGGGCTAGGTTCATGAAGGTGAATAACGACATAGTCAAGAGGATCGCGGTTCACGACACCACGAAAACGCTCCATAAGTACGGCACGAACGTCCTAATGAACATAGTACAGGCAATAGGCGCCTTACCGCACTACAACTTCGGTGGTACTGGGAAGCTTAAGGATGTAACCCCGGTCAGTGAGGAGTACATTAAGGATCATTACCCAACGGAGGTGCACGGATGCTACAACTGTCCAATAGCATGCACGCAAATGCCTGTCGTTAAGTCGGGCCCGTTCAAGATAAGCACTACCGAGAAGTACGTGAAGCAGGAGTATGAGAGCACGTGGTCGCTTGGGCCAAACATTGGTTTAACAGACCCTGAGGCAAACATAAAGCTGCAGAAGTTGGCTAATGAACTTGGTCTAGACTCAATAAGCTTAGGCAATACCCTGGCAATGGCTGTTGAGCTTGTAAAGAACGGTAAGCTCAACCTAGATGTCGACTGGGGCGATGCGGGCGCGCTAGAGTACTTAGTATACAAGATAGCCTATAGGGATGGTGTTGGGGATGACTTAGCCGAGGGCGATTATAGATTGGCCGTTAAGTACGGAATGCCACAGTTATTTAGTGGGTCAAGAGGCCAAGGACTACCTGCCTACGACCCAAGAGCCCTCAAGGGATTTGCACTAGCCTACTACACCGCGAATAGGGGCGGTGACCATCTAGAGGCTTACACACCGACGTGGGAGATCTTCGGTGTCCCTGAGAAGGTTGACCCATTCTGCGAAACCCAGGAGTGCATTG
>LOCH01000056.1 GCA_001516765.1 Vulcanisaeta sp. MG_3
AGCACCGATGAGGATAGGGTTAGGGTGTTGTCGGCGATGCTTAGTACACCGAGGGTTGATGAGTACGCGAAGGTCCTTGACTTCCTGACCTCGGGTGAGGTTAAGAGGCAGGATATCCAGTTATTTATTGTTGGTGCGGGTAATCCGTACGTCAGGGATTTGAACATTAAGTGGTTGATAAGCAACTACAAACTCTTCATCGAAGCTTATGGAGATCCGGGAGTTTTATCGAGAGTGTTTACGTACGCGATTCCCATGATTGGTATTGGGCATGAGAGAGAGGTTGAGGACTTCCTGAGAAGCCTTAACATACCTGGGGTTGGTATGGGCGTTGAAGCAGGCCTGGAACTGCTAAGGGTATACTCGAGGGTCGCCAATTCACTTGGTCAGTAATGCTTATTTAATTAATGACCTCAAGTTTTTCAGCATGTCTGCACAGGAATTCATTCAGTTACTCAAGAAACTTTCAGATGCGTTTGGACCATCGGGGTTTGAGGATGAGGTTAGGGACTTGGTAATTGATGAATTGAATCCGTACGTTGATGAGTTATTCATTGATAGGTGGGGTAATGTTATCGGTATCAAGTACGGTAAACAAAGAGACCTCAAAGCCATGGTCGCCGCCCACATGGATGAGATTGGGTTGTTAATTGATAACATTGATAAGAATGGATTCCTGAGGTTTAGAGCCATTGGTGGTTGGAATGAAGTCACGTTAGTTGGGCAGAGGGTCATTATTAAGGCATCAAATGGTAAGAAGGTCAAGGGCGTCATTGGGAGTAGACCTCCTCACGTGACACCACCTGGTAAGGAGAGAGAGGCCCCTGAGCTTAAGGATTTATTCATCGATGTCGGTGCATCGAGCGAGGAGGAGGTTAGGAAGTTGGGTATTAACGTAGGTTCTGTTGCGGTGCTTGATAGGGAGTTCGAGGTACTCAATGAGAATGTGGTGACCGGTAAAGCCTTTGATGATAGGGTTGGCCTTGCGGTGATGCTTTGGGCAGCTAGGCAGTTGAGGGAGGCTGAGGTCACTACTTATTTCGTTGCCACGGTTCAGGAGGAGGTTGGTTTGAGGGGTGCCCAGGTGGCTGCTGATAGGGTATATCCCGATTTAGCGATTGCCCTGGATACGACAATAGCGGCTGACGTACCTGGTGTTGGTGAGAGGGAGTATGTTACGAGGATTGGTAAGGGACCGGCTATAAAGGTTATGGATGGTGGCAGGGGCAATGTGTTTATTGCCCATCCTAAGTTAACGGGTTTCCTTGTTTCGGTCGCTGAGGAGCTGAAGATACCGTACCAGCTCGAGGTGTTGATTGGAGGAACCACTGATGCCTTGGGCATTGCCTTTAGGAGGGACGGTATACCTGCAACCACGATCTCCATACCAACCAGGTATGTGCATAGTCCCGTGGAATTGCTTAACATAAATGATGCCTTAAACGCCGCCAGGTTACTCGCTGAGACGCTGTCGAGGATTAATGAGGCTTTTATTAAGGAGATTAGGGAGAAGTCGGTAAAGGCACTTACGGCTTAGGTAACCTATTCACAATCTCCACTGCCTTATTAATTAATTCCTCAACCCTACCCATGCTCAGGGCTTCACTGTATATCCTAAGTTTTGGCTCAGTACCACTACCCCTAATCAGTAGCCAGGAGCCATCGTCATACACGACCTTGACGCCATCGATTGTGATGAGTCTTGGATTGGGACCGAGCGCACTGAATGCGTTGGCTAATGCTTCCCTATTCTCGTTAACGAACATCTTGGAGTTCCTCATATCAATATCAACCCTCTTGAAATACGCCCTACCATACTTGCCCCTCACATCGTCGATGAGGCCCGTTAAGTCACCGTACTCGGAGGCCATGGCTATTATTAGCGATGCCGTGTATATACCGTCCTTGTCAGGTATGTGCCATGAGTAAACAAGTCCACCACTCTCCTCACCACCCATGTCAACCTCACCATTGAGTATAGCCCTCGCGACGTACTTAACACCGACGGGAACCTCAACAACCTTGAAGCCATACTTAGCCGCTATCCTATCGAGTATGTGCGTTGTCGATACCGTCCTAGCAATACCCTTCTTGATAATGGATGCTGATGCAAGCCTCTCAACAACTATTGGTAATATATCATTGGCGCTTAAGTACCCGTGCCTCTGGTCCACCAGTGCTATCCTATCTGAATCGCCGTCATGTGAAATGCCAACCTCGTATTTGCCGCCCGTCACTTCCTGGATCAGCTCGGGTATGTTCTGGGGCTCTGGGTTTGGATCCCTACCTCCGAAGCTTGGGTCGTAATTACTGTGTATTTCGACAACGTCCATACCAAGTCTCTTCAATATCTCGCTCGTGTAGCCTATCGATGTTGCGTATATCGGATCAACGATCACCTTAAACCTCCTCCTTGGCTTGAACATTTTCGTGACGCTGTCAATAACGTAATTTATGTATTCGGGAGCTGGGTCAACTGTTGGTACAGGCCTTAACTCAAGATCTCTGACGCTCCTGGCTATATCGTTTGCCTCTTCTTGATATGTTTTTTCTATTTGGTTTGTGTCTTCTTCCTGGGCTGGTGCTCCTATTCGGCTTATTACCTTGAAGCCATTGTAAATGGGCGGATTATGACTAGCCGTGATCTGAATCACCAAATCAAAACCAAAACGAAAACCAAACCAAGCAACAACAGGAGTCGGGGTAGGTCTGTTAACCATGATAACGTCGATGCCGTGATTAAGAGCCACGCTGGTGACTATCTTGGCAAAGTCCTGTGATTTCCTCCTGGCATCAAAACCAACCAACAAACGCCTCAACCCATACCTACGAGACCAATACCTAATTGTCGACTCGGCCAGGGTGGCGACAAGGTATTCCGTAAAATCCTCATCAATAACGCCACGAACGCCATCAGTACCAAAATGGAACTCCAACTTGCTCATCATGGCTTGATAAATTGATGCTTTTTATTTATTGCCCAATAATCCTCCTTATCAAATCCATCCAGGCCATCATCACAACACTCTCATCATACATTAGAGCCCTCTCCCTAGCCCTAACTCTCATATGCTCTGGGTAACCATCGTGCCAAAGCCTGATTGCCATATTAACTAAATCTTCAGGCGTATCCACCAACCAACCCGTCTCATTGTTTATAACAGTCTCCCCAGGACCCTGCTTATTGTACGTAAGCACCGGCGTTCCACACGCCATGGATTCCACAGGGACATAACCGAATGGCTCATGAATGAATGGGAACACCGTGAACCTGGCATTTGCGTATAGCTTGGTTAGTTCGTCATCGCTAACCCGACCTCTATAGTCAATATTGCTATGTTTAGTGAACCACCTAGGCATCCAAGCAACCTTGGAGCCGAAGGCAACAATCTTAATGCCGTGATCGGCAATTCTCCTTAACACGTTGAATTGGGTCTCCTTGCCCACGTATGTTAAGACATAGTCATTACTTGGGTTGGTTACGGGCTTGAAGAAGGAAGTATCTATTGGTGGGTTTATAATACCGTGCACCTGGGCACCCCTTCTCATTACCATCTCCGCAGAATACTTCGAATTCGCTACCACAAACGTCGAACTCGATAGAGCCTCGTGGTAGTTGGCATCGGCTCTCTTGATTATCGGTAACGAAAGCCTGTAAGCCACCCTATAGTGCCTAGGGAATTCTCTCACTAAATCACTTAGTAGGTCACGTACATAGCCCTGTGCATAGAATATTGTGGATTTTATGTGGAGCTCAAATGATAAGTTTATACTCATGCAATCGCCCAAGTCAATATCGTGAATCTTGAATAGCGCATTCCTCATCCAAAGCCACAGATGCCCTAATCCGCCACCAATAGGTGGTTTGAGACCTAGCTCCTTAACCCTAAACCCGGCATTTACGAACTCGGTCTCAACCTGTGG
>LOCH01000057.1:0-5465 GCA_001516765.1 Vulcanisaeta sp. MG_3
CACCCATCCCAAGACCTAATTGATGAGAGAGGTGTTGAGTTGGCGCATAGGCTTGGTCTTAGGGTTGGTGCGTGGACTGTGAATGACGAGGAGCGTGCGAGGTATCTAATGAGTATTGGTGTTGATGATATCACAGGTAATTACCCAGATAGGATTTTACGGGTTACCAGAGCTGGAAAGGCGATTTAGGTATGGGATTTGATGTCGTTGTAGTTGGTGGTGGCGTGAATGGATTATTCACAGCCTTGGACCTCTCCCTAAGGGGATTTAAGGTACTTCTCCTTGAAAGGGGCTCCGTAGGTAGTGGCACAAGTGGTAGAATGCATGGTCTTCTACATAGTGGCGCTAGGTATGTTGTAACTGATCCAAGGGCTGCCGTGGAGTGCATCGAGGAGAATAGAATTATGGCTAGGATCGCCCCGCACGCCATTGAGGATACCGGTGGCTATTTCGTGGCTATCGATAAGGACGATCTTGATTTCCAGGAGGAGTTCATCAGCGGTTTAAGAAGGGCCAACATCGATTTTCGAATTGTCGATGTTGGGGAGGCACTTAGGGAGGAGCCTAACCTTAACCCTGAGGTTAAGGCTGTGGTTGAGGTTCCGGATAAGGTTGTTTTTGCGAGGGACTTATTATTTAGCGTGGCTATTTCCGCATATAGGGAGGGCGCATTGATTGCGCAGAATATGGAGGTTGTGGGTTTTGAACTTAATGGCGATAAAATTGCCAGTATTAAGGTTAAGGATGGCTATACCAATGATGTTAGGAGGGTTGAGAGTGATGTTGTGGTTAATGCAGCGGGGCCCTGGGCTGGTCATGTGGCGTCTTTAGCTGGTGTTGCTGTGGATGTGATGCCGACCATGGGTGTCATGGTTGTTTATCAACGTAGATTAACCAAGAGGGTAATCAATAGGATGAGGAAGCCGTCGGATGGTGACATACTCGTGCCTTACGGCTCAACATCAATAATGGGCACAACTGCGGCCATAATAGAGGATCCCGACAGCGTATCTATTTCCGACGAAGACGTTGAGTTTCTAACATCAGAGGGCTCCCAAATGGTCCCATTGCTCGCTAAAATAAACGTTATTAGGGCATACGCCTCAGTTAGGCCCCTCATCAAGATACCTGGCGTGGATACTAGGGAAGCCACTAGGGACTTCATGGTTATTAAGCATGAGAAACCCAGCAATATGGTCACTGTTATTGGCGGTAAGTTCACCACAGGTAGGTTGGTTGGTGAGAGGTTAAGCGATGAGGTGGCTAAGATGCTTGGTTCTGCTAAACCCTCGATTACCAGGGATTATAAACTATTTGGGGCTAACCTATATGAGGATCTGGGGGAGCTTGATGGATCTCTACGTAGCTTAGCCCTGAGCTTCAGGGGCAGTATTGATGAGGATAGAGGTAGAGTAGCCGTCCTAACCCTATTAATGGGCGAGGTGGCTAGGGATAGTAGGAGGAGGCTTGGGTGGTTATGATGTCTAAGGAGCTTCGCTATAGTGGGTCGTTTACGGTGAATAAGCCCAGGGAAGAGGTTATGGACTTAATAACGGACCTGTCAAGGGCTGTGGAATGCATACCCAATGTGGTTAATCATGAGGTTTTGGATAGAAATAAGGCCAGGGTTAGGTTTAGGGTTGACCTAGGTGATGAGGTGCCGATAGCGGAGCTCAGGAGAATAACTACGGACGCTACAATAGAGATCGTGAGTGCAGCGAATGATGAGGTTAGGTATAAGGTCGATGGTAGGGCTGCGGGTAGCGCAATAAGTATTTTATTAATGATAAGGGTCCTTGATAAAGGTGGTTCATCGCAGATTGATTGGGATGCCACGGCCAACTTAGGCAAGTTGCTGCAGATGATGGGTAGGTTCATTAATATTGATTCATTAGTTAAGAAGATATCGGAGGATACGATTAATGGTTTCATTAATTGCCTATCGAGGTGATATATAGCATATTTACATGAACTCTTTAAAACATTGGTAATATTAACTAACCACATGCAGAGAATTGAGGATAGGGTTTCGCTGGCTACGGGCATTAATGCCTATTATAGGTGTTGGTTGGCGGATAAAGCCATGGGCACGGTTGTTGGTGTTCACGGCTTTGCAGAACACAGTGGTAGGTATAATGATTTTGGTGCGTTTCTGGCGAGTAATGGTTTTTCGCTATGTATGAGTGATTTAAGAGGCCATGGATTAACGGCGAGCCCTAAGGACCTTGGTTATGTTGATAGTTTTGACCTATTCATTAGGGATCTTGAGGAATTTATAGAGTTCGTGCTTAGAAGGACCGGGGTTAGCTCAACCATACTGTTTGGGCATAGTATGGGTGGGTTAATAGTGCTTCATTACCTAGGTAGGGTAGGTAGGGGTATTCACGCGGCTATAACCAGTGGTGCAGCAGCTATTGTTGAGGTTAGTAGGGGTTCGAGGTTCTTACTATCATTACTGAATACATTATCGCCAAGGTATAGGCTCAACCTCCCCATAAACCCGAACTACCTAACTCACGATGATAGTATTGTGAAGAATTACATAAATGATCCGTTAGTTTTTAAGAAACCCACGGTTAGATTGATGTATGAGTTGGTTAAGGCGTCAGAATCGGTGTGGAAATATATCGATAATATATCGGTACCAATAATGATGATTCACGGTGCCGAGGATAGGGTAGTGCCACCAAGGGCTACCGGGGAGGTCTTTAATAGGTTAAGGGTTGGTGATAAGGTTATGAGGATTTACGAGGGCATGTACCACGAAGTACTAAATGAGGTTCATAGGGACATCGTTTATAAAGACATGCTTAACTGGTTAACAAGGCATACCCGATGAACACCATACTCGATAAGGCATGAATATACTACCTCCTGGCAAAGAGTTTGCGCGCCTCAACCTTATGAAAAACCCTGCCTGCACCATGTAGTGGTATATTCACCTTACCGAAGTCGAAGCCCCACTCATCAGCTATGCCCGACCTGACCTTGACCTTCAACACCTCAAAGACAAATAGTGTTGATTCACCAGCATCTAGCCTATTCATGACCCTGGTCTCATAGACGGCTATCGCGTCCTTCCAGGTCGGTACCTTAACCACATCGCTAGGTACTAACTCCAGCCTGAACTCCCTAACCTTATCTACGTCCTTACCCGAGACTGAACCTAGTTTATAAACTAGGTCTACACTGTCAATGTTGGGCACATTTATTGTGGCCTCTGGGTGGTAATTGAGGCATTGATACGTGTATGTTTCCCTGTACACGGCAACGCCTATGGTTGGTGGTTCCTCGGATATTGGCATATTCCAGCTCGCTGGCATTACGTTGACCTTACCGTTTGGGCACTGGGTAATCAATAGAATCGTTGGTCTTGGATGAAGTAGTCTGTAGAAGACTCCCTTGTACTCGATGAACTGCATACCGTATAAGTGTAATGTTAGTTACTTAATAATTCCCACCTTCGTGCCCCAGTAATATTTCGATATTTCATGTGGATTACTCGTTATTGTAAGTATATGTTAGTTTTATCTCGTAGGGTACCGATTATTGATGAGCGATTATGTAATTAATTGTGGGGAGGTTGATGAATCAACCCTCGTCGGTTCATCGATTAAGGAGGCCGTTAAGTGGGCTGTGGATATGGTGGGTATGGGGAGGAGGGCTTTGGTTATTATGGGTGAGCCTGGTAGTGGTAAGACGACGGCGTTACTACTAATAATGAGAAAATTGAGGGGATTGGGGATACCTACAGTCTACATAAACGCTTATAATGAACTCGGCATTAAGTCCGTAAAGCTTGTTGGTTGTGATTATGAACCAAACGCGAGGGTTCTGCTTATTGACGACATTGATGCGGTATTCACAGTGCCTCGTATTTCCCAGGGCTTTGTTAATAAGGTCTTGAATTTTAATGGTTCTATCATTGCGTCACTTACGGTGCCGCTGTTAGTAGGTAATGATTTGGAGTCGTTAGAACACCTAATAAGGTTCCTGCATTCCGCACTAAGGTTCAGTATTGTGTATCGGGATGATGAGCTCAAGATGTTTGCTCAAAGGATTGGGGTTAACTACAGCAATGCGATTATGAAGACCCCTGGAATAATACTTAGGAACTTCAGGAAATGGGGTAATAGGGATACGGTACTAAGTAATGTGCTGAGTGATGGTAATGTGCTCCTGTAACGTTACATCACAGCAATCCTCGAAACTCCTCCCTCATTCTATCAATTAGTATTTTTGAGCAGTCGAGTATGCTCGTACTACCCATATCTATCAGGTTTATGTTTACCCCATTTATCCTAAATGCCTCCATATCTATCCAGTCGACCTTAAGAAGGTCAGGATTCAAGCTTCCCTGGATAAATGAAGCCGAGAGTACACGGCTCTCGTTTATTACGTACTCAATCGATCCACTCTTCTCGTCAATTCTAACATCGAAGTAATCCCTAAGCGCCTCAAGGTCCTTCCTCAATATGTACACCCTAATGTAGTTATCGCTGAGCTTATTCTTACTTATGAGGTACTCGGCGGCGTCGGTATTTGTTGGTATTCTATTCAGTCCCTTAGTGAGTAGGTATATGTACGTGTCCGCAAGTATGTCAAGACCCAGGTGCGTCGGGTTAATTACGAAATAGAGTGGTAGAGTTATTAGGCCCTCTATTACTACGTTTGTTGGGTTTTCAAAAATTCTTTCAAGGGGGGTTAGTTGCTCGTTACCCACGGTCTTTACCCTGACATCAATCCCATGCTTCCTCATCAATATCTTATCAATATAGGTAACTCTCTCGCCCTCACGTATTGATTTATCCTTACACGTGATTGTCAAAGTTCCCTCACTCGTGCTTATTGATAGGCAGTCGTTGTACTCTGCGTATTTAATATTGTCTACGGTCCAATTATTGATTTTTGCCAGGTCAGCTAGGAGTGTTACGGAGTCCTCAGTCATTACGTAGTCCAGATTCTTGCCATCGACCCTATAGTCATAGGCATTATATGGGTATAGGTTAATTATATCCTCAGTGCTTAGTGAGAGTATGGAGTCCTCCTTAATAGCCTTTATAATGAATGCCTCCTTGACCATGTCCTCGGTTATCCGCTTAATTCTAACGAGTATTTCCAGCGTGTTCATCTCATTAATGATTGAAATTATGAACTTAAAAACTTATTAAGTACTTTTTCATCGTAATTACGAAAACGGATCACCAGCGTAAGAATTAGTATAACTTATTTAAATAATTGCTTACTAGGCATGTACGTGGATCTCCTGGAGATTAAGGAATTCATGAGGAGCAATCTTGATAAGATATATGAAGTATTTAGCGCGTATGAGCCGTTGATTAGGGTTTCTACCGATAAAGCTGTGATCATAGGCGACTTACATGGTGATGTAGACACATTACTGCAAATAATTAGGGCATACCCACCGGATAGGTGGTTGTACATAATGCTTGGTGATTACGTGG
>LOCH01000057.1:5485-10044 GCA_001516765.1 Vulcanisaeta sp. MG_3
GGGGTAATCATGAGTCGCCAATAACGAATTACGAGTATGGGTTCTACATGGAGTTATTGAGGAGGTTTGGTCCCTATGACGGGGATCCATTATATGATAAGTTGAAAGATATATTCTCCCAAATGCCCATAGCCGCAATCCTCAATAATGAGTACTTTCTGGTTCATGGAGGCTTGCCCATAGGGCACGTGAGTATAGACAACATAGCTAAACTACCCAAGCCTGATGAGTTGCCAAGCAATGAAACGACATTCCAGTTACTATGGAATGACCCATCAGATTACGTAAAAGAGCATGAACCGAACATAATGAGAGGTCCGGGCACCTACGTCTTTGGCCAGGCGGTGACGGAGAGGTTCCTTAATGAGAGTGGTCTGAAAATGATAATCCGTGGGCACGAGTATGTGCCTCAAGGCTTCAAATGGAACCACGGAAATAAGGTCCTGACAATATTCACATCCAAGGCAGGACCCTATACGGGCACCAGGACAAGCATTGCAGTGCTAAGTGAGGGCTCATTGAAAATAGTGAACATCGGGTCAGAATCATAAATCATAAACACTCAGTCTGGGGCTGGCACGGTCATTAATCCCCATCAGAAGTGGTCATCACCCACTCTTCCAGTAATGCTGTATGGTAATCCGTATTTTTAAACCCTGTGGGCTACGGGGTGGTGATCGATTAGGTGTATACGAATGATTTATAAAGGGGTTGTTTTATTGGTATTGCTGTAAGGCGGTTACTACGTCCGAATCCGAGAGACCGAGAAGGAGAGGTTTTCAAAGGGGTAGGGGTAGAGGTTCACGGGGTCCTAAGCCAGTCAATGTTGGCGATGTACTTGACGTGGAGATAGTCGAGACATCAAAGAGGGGCGATGGTATAGCGAGGGTTAAGGGCTTCGTGATCTTCGTACCAAATACGAAACCCGGCGATAAGGTTAAGATAAAGATAACCAGGATAGGTAGATCATACGCAGTCGCTGAGGTAACCCAGGGAGGCGAGTCAACGGCACAGCAGGGTACGACTGCCGGCGAAGAGACGGGGGAAAGCGAAGGATTTGAGGAGGAGTCTGAGGAGTAGCGATTACGTAAATTATTAAATCTACAGTATTAAAAATCAGGTTAGGGTTTTCCTCATTATCACAGTGAGACCCTTAATCAATGATGATTTCACCATGGACTTGATGACTTGGGAGTACCAAACTCTACCGCTCATTACATTTTTAATCAAGTTGCCCGTGCCATCGATGGAGAAGGCGCTCATGCCCAATCTTCCCATGATTAGGTTATCAATACCGTAGGTACCCAGGGATACGTAGTAAGCCAGTGATAAATTCCTAATTAGTGGATCAACGAGGTTTAGGTAATTTCTTGAGAAATCCTGTGGACCACCTGACTTTCTTAATGCAAGGGCTGCCAATGCGCCCGTGTACATTGCGTAGAATATTCCCTCACCTGTTGTTGGGTCTGCAAAACCACCTGCATCGCCTGTTAATACGATGCGTTTTGTGGTTAGGATTTTACGGTGCTTGATAGGTATCGGGTGACCTAATACAACTCCCTCCCTTAATCCTAGTTTATTCACGTAATTTATTAATTGAGTTCTATAGTTGCCCCAGTGTATTGAGCCCATACCAACATCGTACTCACCATCACCCCTCGGGAATACCCAGGAATAACCCCACTTGATTCTCGTCATATCTATTATGCAAGCATCATCAAAGTAATTACCGTGGGCTATCGTCATGAAAGCAATCGCCGTGTTAGCCCTAATGTCATTACCAAGCGCCTTAGCTATTACGGAATTGGCGCCATCAGAAGCTATGACATACTTACCAATGTAAGTATCGTTAACACCAACTATCTTCACAGAATCCTCATCATAGCTGATCCTCATCACCCTATCAACAACATAATCAACCCCCTCATCCAACGCCCTTAATAGTAGGTAGTTGTCGAATTCATCCCTAGAGACAATACTTATTATTGGCCTACTATCCGTAATAACGAAGGAACCAGCATTATTCACAACCACAACCTTACCGCAGTAATTACGAATAACGGGTTCAGGATCAATACCCACATTCTGAAGTAGCATTATTGACTTTGAGTTAACCCACCACCACACGGCTTAATTCTCGGGAAGCGAAACCTATCAATTATAAGTACCTTGAGACCGAGTTTTGCTGCTACGTATGCGGCCATCGATCCCGCGGGTCCTGCGCCAACCACCACAACGTCATAGGCCCTACTCATTTATAACTTCGTACATACTTCTTCCCTCTTTAAATTAATGCCTGCTTAGTTCTTGAGTTAACGTGCGTATGCGATTACGAACCTTAATCCATAGGCCAGTATTGCAATAATGCTGATTATGTATGGTATTGTGATTATTTGATTATTTAGAATTAGTATCACAATCGTGATTATTATTATTATCGGTATTAGTGATAATTCATGAACTAAATCCCTCAGGGATGTAGATCTAGGATTAATGGGTCCCTTGGGTGTTGATTTCCACTCCCACTCATCCGTTACCAGGGACTCAAGCGAATATACAAGCATTGGAAACGACATCACTATCGTCAACAACGCGCCCCTAGTCATCTGAATTACAGAATTAGGTATGCTATAACCAACGTGCTTACCCAATATTAGTAATACTACGAATAATGAAAGCACTATAATGGCATTTAGGAGTTCAAGGAATAATATTGGTGCTGGCGGTATGAGTACACCAATTATTGATAGCACCAGCGTTATTAGCATTGACAATGCGGCGAAGGATATGCTGGGGAATTGAAGCATCCATAGAATACCATCAATCTTCTCCCACGTGGTGACTTTCCCTGAGGTTAATAACAAGCGTAGGTTATGTTTCATGTTCCATATGCCATTAAACAGCCACCTGCTAAACTGCCTCTTCAGTGATGGGTATGTAGACGGTACCTCACAGGCAACATACTCATCAATGAGACCCACCCTATAGCCCATTGCCCTTAACTTAATACTCAGGTCAAGGTCCTCACCAGTACACCTACAAAAACCATTTACCGCATTGAGAACCTTTCTCCAAATAACAATATTATTACCACTAATCGCAGGAAAACCATTGCTCAAAAACCTACCCCTAATGAACACCTCATTATACACGTCATACATGAACTTCATAAGTCTCGAGAAGGCATTATCGACTGTGTAATAACCCCTCCAAACAGCCGTGACTGCATCATACCCCATCATTAATTTATTAACGGCACTTAGCAGGTAATTACTTGGTGTTATTGTATCGACATCGAATATCGCTATTACATCACCCTTAGCATACCTAAGCCCGTAATTAAGCGCACCACCTTTATACCCTGAATTATCGGTTCTATGGATCACCTTGACATTAATACCGAGCCTATGTGATAGATTGTTCAGTATATTGATAATGCTGTTTACGTAGTACTCAGGATCATCACTTATATATATCACCTCAAGCAAATCCTTTGGGTAACTGAGTCTAGCTATGTTTTGTAGGCTTCTTTCTATCGTTAATGTACTTTCACCCTTTATGGGAATTAATATTGTTACGAAGGGTAACCTACTCGTTAAAACCTTATTGCGTTGATCAACGGCACTCTTCATTTCCCTTAGATATCCCAGGCTTTTTATGCCGTACTTAGTAAGGACTATTATTTGAAGTAGGCTTAGTATCAGCATTGCTATGGTTATAATGTACGTAATTAGCAATACAGCTTGGGAGATGGGTGTTAGGGGTCTTGTTATTAGTCCCCAGGGGTATTGGTTCATTATGTACTGCTGAATTAATTGCTTAGTTAGTTCCCTAACCTCAATACTTATTGGCTCATTCACGCTCATTCGGTAATGCCTAACCCACCGCGCTTAGTCCTTATTTGGTTTTCTCTCCCTCTCAATCAGTTCCTGAAGCCTCAATAAGGCATGGTCATAATCCATGGAAAGCACCAACAACTCAGAGTCGCCATACTTAGTTATTAATTCATGGTTCAGCAAATCAATTATACAATCCTTAATGGGCTTCCCTGTTACGAATGAGTATATGGCTATGACCCTTTTAGCCTGGGCTGAGATGTCCATATCGAGCATGTCGCGATAGAGCTCCGACATTTTCTCGATCATTCTCACGACATCATCAAGCCCTAGAGAATCCCTTATTCTAATTTTAGAACCCTCAATCTCAGCGTTTATTCCCATAATATGCATAGCATCGATTACTATATCTATCGGCATTGCAGCCTTCAACCTAGCCTTATTTAGTATTAGCGATATGTCGTATGTTCGAACACCATACCTACCCCTCATCATCCTAACATCATTGTATATCCTCCTGATTTCTACGGCATAAAGCTCAACCTCATGGGGCTCGCCCTGTATGGAAACATGAACCCTGATGCCACCACTAACATCGTATTTAATGAGTAATTCCTTGCTCTTAATCCTGCTCGTAACAATCTCCATGAATGTCAACGCCTCATTTGTATTGTTGAACGTGAACACAAACTCCCTACGCACAATTAATCATTGCATCAAATA
>LOCH01000058.1 GCA_001516765.1 Vulcanisaeta sp. MG_3
GTAGATTACCATTGACCCATTGACCTGCTGGTTTGTATATTATCGGCATGAACGTAACCACCAATGGGACATTTAGGTTATCCACAACCTCGAAGTACCTGTCATAGACTATGTATATTCCGAACATGGGTGCAAACCTAATGAATGGAGGCAGTAGGTAGCTTATACCGCTGACCTGCACCAGCGTGCTGTATAGGGAAACAGGCGATACCCTATTCGCGACTATCTCAAAGTGCCCAGGCTGCTCTCCAACGACTAGGGGCTGCACTGTGTACACCGCAACTATGTAACCAAGCAGGTTCCAACCAGGTGGTACACCAAACTCAGAACCTGTTATCTCAAGGGTTTGGCCTGGATTAACCGTGTAGTTCAGGAACTCCGTACCCTTTATGAGCATGGCGCTCGGCATTATATACTCATTACCGTAGTTAATCGTGACCTCGTACTGGCCAGGAGGTAGTTCGTTGGCTGTTAACTCGACGTACTTGGGCTCAATCTTTATATAATTAGCTAGGGGACTCCACTCAGAAACTAGCTGTGCAAGCGTTGTGCCATTAGGTAACGCTATGCTCGCTATTTCGAATGGCATGTAATTCGGTATTGAAAGCTCGACGATCTGCTGCGTGACGTACTGTATTGACTCGTCAGGTATCGTTATCCCAAGCGTGAATGAGGTGGCTGATGTATTTAGGGCAACGTACTCCTCCTTCACGAATACGTATGTTACCGTTACCGTCTCATTAAGTGGTTGATTACCGGCGTTTGCTATGGCTAATTGATTGCTACTCGTGTATGCACTAACTATTGCGCCTATCTCATTCTTGCTATACATCACGCCATTGCCGCTAATTACCAGGGCTGGGGAGGGTGGATTAACATTAACCTTTATGTAACTAAGCGTATAACCAGGCCCTGGAGGTAGTGGTGCCTGTATCGTCATAGATTGACCTGGCGCCAATGTTATGGTCCTTGTTGTGTTTATGTAATCAATGTATTCAAGTATTGCATAGTATGGCTGGTTTATCGTAGTTGGTGCGTTCACGTTAGGTGAGACCTGGTATTGAGTAGCCATAACTATTACCGATACTGTTACCGCTAGTACTAGTAGGAGTATTGCTAGGTTCTTCCTCATGTTATTCACGGTATCGTGTATGAAACAAAGGTAATATTAAATAAGCAATTAAAATAACTAATGTAATACCTGGAAACGCGCGATTCTAGCCAATATGACTTAAAAATATAAACTTGTATTACAAGAAAACATAGGTGATGAACCCTAGACATGCCGAGTCGATGAGGAGTCCATTCTAGGCTGATCAATATAGGACTATATAATAAATATACCACTAGCTAAATTATTAAGTACTAGGAGAAAGGCTTTAATTTAAATAGGACTTGTGATTTTTGATGAACAATTGTATTATTAAACTAATGCTTGGGAATCACGCCATCGCCCATGGTGTGTTGGAAGCCGGTGTCGCCGTTGCGGCTGGTTACCCAGGCACACCGTCAAGCGAGATAATGGAGTACCTAATTGATTATGGTAAGGAGTTTGGCGTGTATGCCGAGTGGAGCAGCAATGAAAAGGTCGCCTTCGAGGTTGCATACGGCGCTGCCTTAGCGGGTTCTAGGGCTATCGTCACGATGAAGCACGTAGGCCTCAACGTAGCCATGGACCCATTAATGTCAAGCGCATATACAGGTGTTAAAGGCGGCTTTGCCATAGTCACAGCAGACGACCCAAACATGTGGTCGAGCCAGAATGAACAAGACAATAGGTGGGTTGGTATTCACGCCTACATACCGGTCTTCGAGCCATACGACCCACAAAGCGCCAAGGATTTCACAAAAAACGCCATAGAATTCAGTGAGGCGCACTCGCACCCAGTGCTTCTGAGGAGTGTGACTAGGGTTTCGCATGTTAGGGGTCCTGTCACGGTATGCTCACCAGCCACACCGAGGTATGCTGAGGGTTACGTTAAGGATCCTAGGAGGCATGCATTAATTCCTGCAAATGCCCGTACACTTAAGAATGAATTACTAAAGAGATGGAGCACTATTGAGAAAGATGTGGATCAATTACCGCACAATTACATTGAGGGCGATAGGAATCTCATAATAACCAGTGGTGTTGCGTTCACATACGCGCTCGAGGCTGTTAAGAACTATGGTGTTAAGGCAAGTGTGTTAAACGTAGCTACACCTGTACCCCTACCCAGAAAGACGATATTAAATGCCGTATCCAGGGCGGATAGGGTGGTCGTTATTGAGGAAGGGGATCCCGTCGTTGAACAGCAATTGAAGGCATTACTTTACGAAGAGGGTATTAGGGTGCCTATTTTAGGTAAGGCTGAGAATCTATTCAATAGGGTTGGCGAATTAACAATGAACTCGGTAATGGACGGATTATCTAAAGCGCTCGATATCAACAATCCATTACTGTCAAACCACCCAATCAAGGTTGATTATGCACCACCACCCAGACCACCTGTCTTTTGCCCTGGATGCCCGCACACGGCATCATTTTATGAATTAAAGATAAGCACGGCAAAGGCGGGCGTTAAGCCTATCTTTAGTGGTGATATTGGGTGCTATAGCCTTGGAATCAATAATCCATTCAACGAACAAGACACGTTAACTGACATGGGAAGCTCATTGGGCCTTGGTATGGGTGTTTATCACGGCACACGTGGGAAAGAGGTTATTGTATCAATAATTGGAGACTCAACATTCTTCCATGCAGGCTTGCCGGCATTGGTTAATGCCATTTACAACAAAACCCCCATGCTGATAATGGTACTTGACAACAGGGTCACGGCAATGACAGGGGGTCAACCAAACCCAACAAACAAGATAGACATAGGGGAGGTCGCTAAATCACTTGGCGCCGATTATGTGAGTACTGTAGACCCATTCGAGGTAAAGAAGGCTCAGGAAGTAATCAGCGAAGCCTTGAATGTGGTGAGGAAGGGTGGCGTGGCTGTGGTAGTTATGAAGAGGGGTTGTGCGCTCGAGGCAACTAGATTGTTTAGGAATTACGTAACTCGTTACTACGTTGATGAAAACGCCTGTAAAGCATGTGGTATATGCTACAACCTAATAGCGTGCCCGGCACTAATACCGCTGGAGAGTAGGAAGGCTTGGATAGACCCGTACATGTGCGTTGGATGCTCGGTATGCGCCCAAGTATGCCCATACAACGCGATAAAGCCCGAGGGTGATGTCAAGAACTGGTTAAGTGCATGGGCCAGGATGTGAGGTGATGGGTAATGAGACTGAGCATGTATTTGGCTGGTGTTGGCGGGCAGGGTCTAATAACCTTCGCAACGGTATTAGGCGATGCAGCGCTCAGGGCTGGTTATAAGGCATTAATCGCCGAAACCCATGGATTAAGCCAAAGGGGTGGTTCGGTGGATGTGCACGTGAGGATCGGCGATGTGGATGCACCGTTGATACCGAGGAATGGCGCTGACGTTATCGTAGCATTCGAAATACTCGAGGCATTAAGAGCTGTTAATTACGCTAATGAAAACACGACCTTCATAGTAAATAGGAGGTTAATTAGACCACCGGCAACCAAGCAGAGAATACCCAGCATTGAGGAGTTGGAGAACATGCTCAGGAGCAGCATTAAGAATGTGTATTTCATAAATGCCTATGAGGACGCCGTCAAACTTGGTAATGTGATTTATGAAAACATGGTAATGCTAGGAGCCCTATACTCAATCATGAACCTAAGCCAATACATACCGCAGGATATTATTGAGGAGGCAATAAAGATGAACATAAGGAGAGACGTTGATAGAAACATAAAGGCATTCATGTTAGGCTTGAGGTATGGCAACACCACCTGAGAAGGAATGAAAGTAAAAGATAGTTAGTTTTAATTCTAATAAATGAGGATAAAGGCACATTTACCTTTCCTTGACAATTCTCAAGTCAATACCTATGGTCTCAGGGCCTATAGCAGCTGCAATACCATAGACAATACCCGCAAGAATTAGCCAAAAGGCTGCGGTAAACTATATATTAGTACCTTCGATAAAGTAAAACACACCATAAAGTGGTATTGAGTATAAAGGCATCCAGGCACTAATGAAAATACCGGAGCTGTATCCGAACCCAACACCGCTCCCCCTCCTCTGTGTCGCGAAGCGCTCCGATAAGTAAACCGGTACTAAACCCCAGGGCCACTGTGACAACCAACCCATCAGGAAGGCACCAAGGACTAGTAAGGGCACACTCCTAACCACCGCACTGTAGTAAACAAGGTAATACGCAGGTACAGCCAAGACCGCGGATACTATTGCGGAGATTATTAATGCACGCCTCCTACCAAGAAAATCGCTGGCTAAGCCCCATAGGGTCACTGTAATTGCTGCGAAAATACCCATAATACCATAGTAGAAACTGGCCAACCCCTCGGGTAAACCAGCCCTTGCGTATATACCCACAGCAAAATCAAACATTGAATAGGAACTGAAGAATAAACCAGTCATGAAAACAAGCACTTGTAGGAAGGTCCATAGTGCCGGCGGCTTGAATATACTGAAGAAGGGTATCCTCTCGAGCTGCCCCTTCTCCTTAGCCTCCGTGAAGATTGGCGTGTCAGGCATCGTGTACCTAATTATGAATGCAACAACCGCCGGTATTAACCCAGTTAGAAACACGTATCTCCAGGCGTATGCCTTCATGGCGTGTAAACCGAATACCGCAGTAAAGGCAGACACAACGAGACCACCCAACGCCACGCCCCATGAGAAACCACCCTGAATAATACCACTAACCAAGCCCCTCCACCTAGGTGCTGAGTACTCCATGGCGAATGGGTGACCAGCCGCGTACTCGCCACCAACGAATATACCAAGTATGAACCTAATTAGGGCATAGATCCAGAAGGCTGCCCACCCAACCTGGGCATACGTTGGTATGGCTGCGGTCACCGCACTCATTA
>LOCH01000059.1 GCA_001516765.1 Vulcanisaeta sp. MG_3
TTGCATTATTAGTAATAATTTATTATTTAAGCGGTGAGAACGCCGTTAGGTTGCTTAGGTTGATTAGACCATTTGTTCATCACCCGCTCCGCCGCCTGAGGATTGAGTTGATCTTGGCGCTTTACGACGGGAGGATAAGCCGTGAAGCATTCGAGAAACTTTACAAAATGACAGAATACGAGTACGGAGGTCCAGACATAAAGAGGAACCACGCCCTAGAAGCCCTCGCCCAAGCGGCCCCACAAACCCACACCCACGGGGGAATAAAACACAAACCGAAGAATTAAAATAAAAAGTTAATAAGGCCGGGGTCTCCACAGCGCCGCTTTATATGGAGGGCGAGTTAATGATTGACAAGTTAAACATGATATTAAACGGGCTTAGGAATGCTATCATGTCCACTGTAGAGAAGCCATTGGGTAGGTTGAGGTCGATGGGTGTTGAGGTTGGTGAGGAGGGCACAATGGGTGATTGGGGTTGGGCGGTCATTAGTAAGGCTATGGAGGTCGGTATCCTAAGCCTAGGCGATGCTGATATCGACGCCATGTACTACGTATTCAGAAGATGCGCAACACTCGAGGAAATGACTAGGGAGGCATTGTCTAGGCCGGGTGAGGTTGATGAGAACTTCGTGAATAACCTACTGGACGACTTTAGAGAAAACGTGGAGGCGCTATCAAGGATTAAAGAGAGACTCGACCTTCTGCTCGCCTAGGATGATTATATAATCTATATATATCAATGTTTATAAACCAGAGTACTCATAAGACACGTATCGAGCGCGTTATTTTTAATGCGCATAGGGGGGCATTGCTTAATAAGGTCGAAGTTATCATTTAACGATTAAAATGAGTGTTCAGGAAACCAGCATATACACGCTGGAGATTATCTATAGAGGTATACATCAGAGGCATTTGGCGAGAAACCTCGCGAGGGGCATTGTATATGCGGCTAGGATGGAGGGCAATGTCGCCCTGTCATACCAGCGATATGGTGATGACCCTGAGAGGGATGGCGTACCCGCCAAGTACTTCGTGGTTATCGCCAAGGGCGCCAGTGAGGAGGTTCTTGATGCAGAGGCTGCGAGGGTTGAGCCTGACTATGTCGATGTTTCCATAGTCCTTGATGACACAATACTTAAGGGTGTCGAGTCATGGGCGTGGCAGGGTATACAACCCGTACACCTCAAGCTCAGGGCTAATGGTCTTCTTATAGTGGTCTCGAGGAGAAGTCCGGAGGAGCTCCTTAAGTTTATACCAATTAAAGATTCGCCGTACACGCTTGTTGTTGTTCAGGGTGATAGGAGTATTGGTGACTTCTGGACCTTCCCGGACGATGGTACTTTAGAAAGGGTGTTGGGTGCTATTGCTAGGGTGGTGCCGAACGTACTTGGTCTTGATGGCGTTAGGAAATACCTATCAAGCCTTGACAAGCCCGATGAGAGGGTAAATAGGGCACTGGAGGCTTATCAATCGCTCGTTAAGATGAGGGAGGTTAGGCCTGGGAGGGTTTGCCGTACAAGTACGAACAGCCGCACCTACCTGGTTGGAAGGACATGATGATTGGAGGTGCAATACCAGGTTTAAGGCCTAACCAGAGGAATCCATACTTCACTGGTGGTACGGCTAAGCACTATAGGCCCGTGATCAACTTCGACAAATGCATAAAGTGCTCCCTTTGTTGGGAGTACTGCCCAGACTCCGTATTTGATGTAACACCTGACGGTTACTTTAACCCAGCTCTAGCCTACTGTAAGGGTTGCGGCATATGCGCTGAGGTTTGTCCTGTACCTGACACCATAATCATGGTTGATGAGATGGAGTTTGAGGATGGATACGGCAAGTTCATTGATGAGTACAGGTACTGGAAGGAGAATAGGGAGGCGTATAGGAAGTGGTTCGAATCATTATTACCAAAGGCACAAATAATAAGCGTGAGAAAGAGGTGATGGGCATGGCAGTCTCTGCAATAGAGGCAAAGCGTCTCGAGGCCGTGCTTAAGGGCGATGAGGAGGTTGAGGTAGTTGGTACAGGGACCGATGCGGTTGCATACGCATTGATGCTTGCGGATATCGATGTTACAGCTGCATACCCAATAAGGCCGTATGGTGGTGTCATGGAGAGGACCGCCAGACTCATTGCCGATGGTTACCTAAAGGCTGAGTACATAGTGGCTGCCCACGAGCATGATCAGTTCGAGATTGTTAAGCATGCCTCCGCAGTTGGTGCGAGGACATTTGTTGGTAGTAGTGGTGTTGGTTGGTTATTAGCGATTGAGGCCATAGTCGCAATAAGCACCGATAGATACCCTGTGGTAGCCCTAATAGGCAATAGGGCCCTTGACGACCCAGGGGCCTACGGTGTCGAGCACAATGATGCATTGATGGTTAGGGATGTTGGTTGGTTACTGGTTTGGGTTGATACTGCCCAGGAGGCCCTGGACACAACACTGATAGCGTATAGGGTCGCTGAGGATCCCAGGGTTATGCTACCCGTTGGTATATCGATGGATGGTGCATTCCTAACGCATAGTGAGCACGTGTTTAGGATACCGCCCAAGTCCAAGGTTCAGAAGTTCCTACCGCCCTACGACCTAGGTAATAGGAAGTTACACCCAAGCAACGTCATTAGTGTAGCTCCCCAGGTTAATGAGGATTGGGTTACGGAGCTCAGGAAGCAGATGGATGAGGCGATGAAGAACGCCAGGAGGGTCATTGAGGAGGCATACAGGGATTATGCTAAGATAATAGGTAGGGATTATGGGAATCCGTTTGTTGAGCCCTACATGGTTGATGATGCCGATGTAATCATGGTTGGCATGGGCACCGTATCCAAACCAATTAAGGAGGCTGTTAGGAGGTTGAGGGCAAAGGGTGAGAGGGTAGGCTTCCTAAGGATTAGGTGGTTCAGGCCATTCCCGACAGACGACATAATACGCTACCTAATGGGCGCCAAGGCCGTGGCCGTTGTGGATAGGGACTACTCATTTGGTTCGCCATTTGATGGCGGTGCACTATACACAGAAATTAGGTCCGCACTCTACGAGGCTGAGCATAGACCCCTCATGATCAATTTCATAGGTGGTTTGGGTGGTAGGGAGATTACCTACAATGATGCTATGAATATGTTCAATATTACTTTGGATGCAGCAAGAAAGGGTAAGATTGAGCAAAGGGTGATATGGTATGGAGTTAGAGAATAAAATGGACAAAGTAGAAAAATTTATTAAGGTGTATGGGGTGATGGGCCCATGACAGTTCAGATTAGGTTGGCGAGGACGGTAAAGGACTTGCTGCAGATGGCTCAGACGGAGTATTTTGACGCTGGTCACAGGACTTGCCAAGGTTGCGAATCGGCGATGGTTCTTAGGTGGGTTGCCAAGGCGGCTGGTCCGAATACCATTGTGATTGGAGCGACGGGCTGCATGTACGTCGCGAACACCACGTACTACACAACATCATGGGCACTACCCTGGATACACACCCAGCTCTCGGGCACGGGCTCTGCCGTTGTTGGTACGGCAGCAGCGATAAAGGCGTTGATCGAGAAGGGTAAGTTGCCGAATGAGAGGATAAACGTTATTGGAATTTGTGGAGACCTGGGTTGTGCAGACGCCGGCCTTTCAGAGGTTTCTAACGCATTAACGCACACCAAGTACAACTTCCTTATACTAATGTATGATAATGAATCAAGCGCCAACACTGATATTCAGGAAACAACAATGACACCATTCGGAGCACTGACAAGCTTCAGCCCAAGCGGTAGGCAGGTCAGGATAATGAAGTATAGGTGGAAGAAGAACATGGCAGCAATGATGGCAGTAGGTCACCCAGAGGTTAAGTATGTGGCAACGGCATTGGCCGCAGACCCAATAGACCTCTACAACAAGGTCAGGAAAGCCCTAGAGATCGGCGGACCAACATTCATACACACCCTAGACCCATGCCCGAAGGGTTGGGGCTACGACCCGAAGTACAGCCACGAAATAGGTAAACTAGCGGTGGAGACGGGCATATGGCCACTCTTCGAGATAGAGAACGGAAAATTCAGACTAACAAGCACGAGCGCTAGGATAGCCAGTGGGGAACTGAAGAGGAAGCCCGTTAAGGAGTACATCAGGAGACAAACCAGGTTCAAGCACCTAACCGATAAGGACATAGAGTACATACAGAGTAAGGTCGATGAAATGTGGGAGAAGTGGTTAATACCAGGACTAATACCACTAACAAAGGAACTGCCATACCCTGAGGCTACAAAGACAGAGTAATTAA
>LOCH01000060.1 GCA_001516765.1 Vulcanisaeta sp. MG_3
TACTCAGCCACAAAGGCCTCGTCAAGCACGCCTATTGGCTCCTCATTTGCCTGGTTAATCACCAGGTAATGCTTTTCATCGGGTATCATCGACATTTGGTCAAAGAAGTACCTATACATCTCCCTACGAGCCCTAACACCGCCTGGCCTGAGTACGACGCCCTCATCCTCTATGAAGTAGGCTAGCCTTGGATTTAACACATCGCTCATGAATCTGAGGACGCCCTTAAGCTCCTCAATGGTTAAATTCCTGTATGGGTAAGCCCTCCTCACTATGTCGTAGAGCTCATCCACACTCCACCTATTCTTAATCATCAATAGACTAACTATTTGGTGAACAAGCACATCATAGGGCTTCTCCGGAATTTGGGTAAACTCGAGGAGTCCCGCCTTGGCCCTATTTATTATCGCCACCGCCTCCAACGTATCATTCAAATCCTCCGTTATTACGACACCCCTGGGCACCCTATCAAGCCTATGCCCACTCCTACCAATCCTCTGCACAAGCCTGACAATCTGGTGCGGTGATACGTATTGTATCACGAAATCAACACGACCAATGTCTATACCCAACTCAAGGCTTGACGTCGCTATGACAGCCCTCAACTTACCATCCTTAAATGCCCTCTCCGTAGTCGCCCTGGAAACCCTCGAGAGGGAGCTGTGGTGTATCCCAACTGAGTCGTAACCGAGCATTGCAAGCCTATACATCAGTAATTCAGCCATTGACCTGGTGTTTACGAATATTATTGTGGCGCCATTCTTACTAATTAAGTCCTTAATGACCTTAAGCCTAGCCACAGCCTCTGGGTATAGGTACATGTTGTCGGCGATCTCCTCATCTTCCTTAGAAGGCGTTGGGTGTATAACGTCTATCTTCATTTCCCTAACTATACTCGATTGAACTATATCGCACTCTCCATCATCACCAACAAGGAACTTTGCAACCTCCTCCGGACTACCGACCGTCGCTGATAAACCGATTATTTGTGGTTTTTTACCAATTAACCACTTAATCCTCTCAAGGGTCAACGCGAGCTGTGTCCCCCTCTTGTCCTCAGCAAGTTCTTGAATTTCATCAACTATGATCCACCTAAGCTTCATCAAATGCTCCCTAAGTCTCTTACCGGAGAGTATTGCCTGTAGGGTTTCTGGCGTGGTTATGAGCATTTGTGGAGGGTTCTTACTTTGCCTAACCCTATCGCTTTGGTCCGTATCTCCATGCCTAACATCAACCTTAATACCAACCCTCTCACCCCACCAAATGAGCCTATCGAGCAAGTCCCTATTTAACGCCCTCAGGGGCGTTATGTAGAGTATGTAGATACCCTTATCAGTAAACTCACCCCTATCTAACCCCCACCTAAGCATTGAGAGCACAGGCAATACGGCAGCCTCCGTCTTTCCACTACCCGTTGGTGCTATCACCAACACATTACGGCCATTGAGTATCTTAGGTATAGCCATCCTTTGAGGCTCGGTTGCCTTCAAAAACCCCCTCTCAATTAATGCGGATTGGATTATGGGGTGAAGTAGCCTATAAACATCATCCAACTCCCCATTACTTAGAGAAGCCTTAGCGCCATCATTGCTGCTCATTCGTCAACACTATACAAATAACACCACGAACCCCACCCATTTTAAACCATTTGCTTCAGTTAAAGTGAAAGACATAATCGCAAAACCTATAAATAATTTATCATCAATAATATTGAAAACACGAAAACCTTCACAACCATATCCTTAATAAGCCCAAGCCAACAATTAGGTTTAATGCTTAAATGCAGTGCCTGCGGCTCGAGCAGGGCTACGGTACTCATAAATGGAAGACCATACTGCACGTACTGCGGTGCGAAGATACTGAGGAATCACTTGGTAAGGACGTTGATTAATATGAAGAGGGAGGGATTAATAACATCGATAATAAGGGTCGAGGATTACGCCGACGCCTAGGTGAGGAAACTATAATAAACCTAAACTGTAAAGCGAGGGATAATGGTAAGTAAGTTAGTAATCACTTCGTTATTGATAGGGATAATCCTCATTTTATCGATTACGCAAGCAACGGCATACGCACAACAACCAAGCGTTGTTGTGAAGCAATTAAATAGCGCCATCAACAAAGCCCTAAGCAAGTGCGGCATAACGGTCAATAAATTCGTTGTGACAGAAACCGTGGAGATGTCAAATAATACATTAATTATTAATCTTGGTTTAAGTAATAATTACAATGTTGAATTAACAATGAGTTTAATAGGTAACGTGATGCCCATACGTGGCGTAAACATAACGGTGCTCACAAACAATGGTGCGGTTTGCTATCAGGAATATGCGCCCATAGAAACCATGCCAGGTAACTATAATTATACGGTATTGAGAACAAGGTACTTCGTAGAGGTGATCTCGTTTGTAGGCGCCACACCAATAGTCACAAATAGCTCAAACTCGCTGATAACCTATGGCACAACAATGAGATCCGTGGTTGTCATACCCACGGTGGTGGGTCATGTTGTGTGTAATACGGGTGAATTAACGCCAGTATACATGGTAACTGTACTTAATAAGCCAATAATGTACTTAATCCAACCAGGAACTCCCATGAGAAACCTGCTCTGTAGGTATAGTCAAAACGTGAGCGTTAGCTACCTATTGATGTATATCCTAATTGGGGTTGCGTCGGCCCTCATTTATATGGCCGTGTTGCTGATCGTGAAAGTTTCGCGTTCACCTATTACTTAATAGCCACTCACTCAAGGCTCTGAATGCCTTTGCCCTATGGGATAGCTTGTTCTTAACCTCAATACCTAACTCAGCGAATGTCCTATCATAGCCTGACGGTATGAATATTGGGTCGAAACCAAAGCCTCCGGACCCCCTTGGTTCCCGTGATATTGAACCACGCACAACGCCCGTGAATAACCTGGTAATGCCACTAGGCCCACATACACCGACTACGGATTTGAAGTACGCGGATCTATCGTCAACATCACTCATGAGCTTTAAAACACCCGTAATCCCTATTGTCTTGTAGACGTAGGATGAGTAAGGACCTGGAAAACCATTTAATGCATTTATGAATAGACCGTCATCCTCGACAACGAAGTAGTCATGTATCGAACCTTCACACACATGCTTAAGGGCATGGCTAACTATATCCTCTAGGTTTTCGCTTTGGATCTCGAGCTTCTCATGTATGGTGTCTAGTTGTAGTTCTATGCCGTACTCTCTAAGTATTGATGATGCCTCCAGGAACTTACCCTTATTACCCGTTACGAAGAAGACCCTCATTTTAACCTGGGTCTGTTTTTGGGAATAAAAATTATTTTATTGCAATGCCACACCACTATAGTCGAGAACCTTCTTTAACAAATCACTCTCTGGCGGAACACCTATGAACTCCACATTACCAACATCTTGATCCTCCCTCCTAAGTACCACGGTTGGTACAGCGGACACCTGATACATATCAGCAATGTCTCCCTCCTCGTAAGCCTCCACTGTTGTTGAGATTACCTTACCCTTACTGTCATAGGCAAACATGTTTGCCATGAGCACCGCATATGGGCAATATGGGCATGATGGAGTAACCACCGTCATGACCTCAACCCTCTTATCAGTATTTGAGTTAATTAAAGCCTCAAGCCCCTTCTTGGTCTTAGGCCTGAGCTTCGTTTCACCCAGTGAAATCCTCACTATGGTCTCTATGAACGCCCTAACCTCCTCACCAAGTGGTGCACCGAGGTACCTAATTGCACCATCCAGTAAGTAAATGATTGGTACCCTCTGTGGCTCAACCCTGTACTTTGTGAATGCATCACTGTTCTCCTCATACCTCATTTTCTTAACAATAAGCTTTCCAGGTGGTGCCAGGTCGGCGAGTAGGTCAAGTAGCTCCTCCGTTGGTACGCACCAGTTGGTGTCCCTGTTACCGCAGGTATTGCTTGTGAAGAATAATACCTCCACCGTATCCTTCATTTGCGATAGTATCTCCCTTATTATCTCCTTGGTCTCCTCATCAACCTCTATATGAGGCACCTCTACGGTACCCTGTGGCTTCTCAAAGGGTGTTGCGGACATTCTATCTCCGTAAGACCCCAACCCCTATAAAAAGCCTTTTTGCCCATTATTTTCCAATGACCGAACCCATACACCATAAAGTAGGCTTATCATTCACTCCTCTTTTTACTCTTCCTCCTTCCCCTAGCCCTCTTAGCCCTGGTTCCGCTTTTTGCTGCCTTAGCCTTCCTTTTCCTCTTCCTCCTTGCCTTACGCCCCTTAGCCTTTTTTGTCTCCTTGACCTCACTCACGACCTTATTAACCAACTCACTAAGTATTCCATCCTCGATCCACCTACTTGCCTTATCAGTCTCAAGCCCTATGACCTCACTCACTAGGAGGTTATTGACAAGGTCTGCACTGATTAACAATACCTTACTCAATGCCTTACCCGTATCCATGTTCAGTATTCCCGTGAACTCCTCACCCAATCTCTCCTTGATATACCTCCTCAATTTCTATATCTATCCTCACTGAATCCCTTAACGTAGAGCGCCTCCAATACAGCATTTTGATCATCCTTAACGAACATAACCTTAATGTCATCACCACCAACCTCCTTAATTACCTCCACGGTAGTGCCAATGCAGTAATGACTAAATAAGCTTTTCAGCACTTAAAGGATTCGTCACCACTCGGGGAGGTGAAGCGTCATCACATTATGTTATGGCGTTAACCTCCTATAAATACTTTTATATACCAACATGGTTTACATAGGTTTGGTGATGCAAGGACTTAAGTGCTGATTTTGGTGAGGATGAACCCACGAACTGACACTTACCATCTCATCCTTATTATAAGAAGAAACAAGCCCTATTTCCTGGAAACAAAACAGGGATTTAAGAGCCAACGCATTATAAAAACAAACGGAAAGTCTCGCCTTCCAGGGGACGGGGTAAAATAAAGGACCATCCCAGCAATCAAGAAACTACTCTCGCACAATAGTTGGACCGCAACCAAGTAGCCCGAAAAAGCGGTGCAACCCAAG
>LOCH01000061.1:0-4170 GCA_001516765.1 Vulcanisaeta sp. MG_3
CGAAGAATGAATCCCACATCCAATTATTCAGGTTAATCACCTGCCCAGCATTCACACCCCAACCTATCCTTGTACTTATGGTAGAATTCATGCTCCGTACCCCTCGAAATCAACCCTACCCAACTCCCTAAACTGCACCAACCTAGCGTAATTAAGCCCATTCCACAATTTAGCAACAGCATCAGCTATTCTTCGCAACTTCCTCTCCTGAGAACCATTAGGCAACAACCTAAGCCTAACAGTCCTCTTGTTTTCATCCCTCGAAGCATGCTTACCTTTACCCCTCGATTTGGAAGATTTAGTGCCCAGGGTTGGTGAAAACAGTGGGTAATCGACCCACTGGCTCATCCAAGGAAGAAAAAGGCACCACCCCAGGCACAAAACAGCAGGGAACAAGGGGAATTAATAAGCATTAACACCCACACAGCGGACAACCCAACCCTAAAGAGCGAGACTTGTCGTTAAATGTCAAGCCCCACACCAAACCCAACCCAGAACCAAGTCCAAATGCCGCATTATACACACCGAGTAGGGTACCAACCCTCTCTGGGTACGATGTGGATAGTATAGCCGCGCCCGTTGAGAAGAAGAGGGCGGCACCAATACCGGCAACAAACCTGAGCACTAGGATAGCATAGAAACTGTTGCTGAAGGGTATTAACGAGCCCGTTAAAGCCATGATCAGTAAACCCAAGCCAGCAGTCCTTGCATTACCAATGCGACTAGCTATCATACCGGCAGGCACCTGGAATGCAGCAGCACCAACAATGAATATGAATGGTACGAAGCCCAGGAGAGCCTTACTAACCCTAAACTCGGTAGCGATAAGCGGTAATGCCGGAGATAGATAAAACCAATACGCACTATACACCACCCTGGCTAATATTACTATTAATACATTGGTTAACCTGCCCATTTACAATACCACAAATGCCGAATGCATTTAATGCTTTACCCAAACCACATATGTTATGTATATAATTGTGCAATAATATATAGTATAAATATAAAAGGTAAAGCATACATTAAAGACTTAGTAGCAATCATTACCTTGTATGAGTGAAATATCAAGTATAGCCTTAGCCGCAACAGATGTTGTGTATGTGGTTGGTGGCGCCATGCTAATAACGGTCGGCGGTGTTAATATGAATATTGGGAAGAAGAATGAGCCGAGAGATCTAGGTATTGTGTTCATCAGCGGCGCAATCATGTTATTAATTGGTGTATTATTTGACGCCTTAGCAGGCAATGCCCTATCCGCTGCAGCAACCTCGGTATTTGATGCAATCCTTTGGATGATAGGTATAGCTGCCACAATAGGTAAGAGCAACCTCTTTGCGATGAACCACGTTCTACTCTACTCTGGTATTTACTTCCTATTCGTAACCGCGCTTGCTGGATTAACAGGACAAATACTCCTGGCTCTGGCATTACTCTTTCTAGCTATCCAGGTAATAACAGCATCGCTGGCCGGCTATAGGGCAAGTGCTAGGTTGCAATGGACTTCAGGCCTTTTGGCAATAATAGATGGGGCATTATTTTTGATATTAAGCGCAGTTGTTGCGTTGGGAATACCGCCACCACTCGGTATAATACCGCCATAGGTGTTGGGATTTTTCATTTAAAATTAAAAAGCCACGGTTGTTTTCTTCATGTTAGTAATATCCTCATCATTAGAGCCCTCGCTTAAGCCAATAATCCTTAATAGGTATGCGGCGTTATCATGTAGAACAGCCTCTATATCATGTCTAGGTAGCCCAGACCTCTCCACACAACTAATGCCTTTAATGACCTGCCTAAGCCTTAGGTATGGGTAGCCACCTCCAAATAGTATTCTCTCAGCACCTATAGATTTTAAGAAACGTTTACCCATCTGGGTGTTGAATAGTATGCATGAAATACCCGAGGTCTCCACATAAATTCTATCATATCTTCTAACTAACCTGGAAACACTCTCAAGCCATGGATATGCCATACTCTCAGAAATTCCTAAGGCAGAAAGAACTAGGTTTATACTGTATCTCTCTAAAATATCAATGAGCGCACTAGGCATCAACCCCTTAAAACACGTACTGACACTGTATGGACATGGATCCAGGTGCATTACGAGCAACATATTCTTACCCTCAACGTACTCGAGTATTGATCTGAAGGCCTTTGTTTCTAGGGGGTTGAATAGCTGAAGGGTTGGTGATACTACTAAACCACGCACATCCAATGAACTCAACTCATTAAGTTTTTCAGCAACATACTTTATACCGAGGGCTGGGTTTATGCTTGCGAATGGTATGAAGAAGTTTCTATCATAATTCATGGCCTCATACCACAGCTTCATGTTATCGTACATAGCCGAGGACCACATACTTGTTAACTTAATAACGAATTTACTCCAAAGTAATGCGCCATATTCATCTTCCGAAACCAACTCCTTAAGAAGGTTGTAATTGTTTGGCAATATATGAAATAGTGGCAATGCATCTATTGGTTGTAGAACAACTTTACTAACGCCGACTGAGGAGAGCCTATCCTTTATAATTGATAAATCTATGGATGGGCATACGTGAAAATCGATAACCATATGAATAGACCATATATTCACTACTTTTAAAGCTTGATCTAATATATACTATATAGTTCAAGTCGACAACACATTCTTATAAAGATCCCTGAGAGCCTTCTTGTCAGCCTTAGCTGTGCTTGTTTTGGTAGTTCTTTTTGTGTTATTATTATTTTGTCTGGTATCCACCATTTTGGTATTTCTCCTTTCTCGACGTATTGCATTAGGTGGTTTCTTATCTCCTCCTCAGTAACCCTCTGCCCGGGCTTCGGCACGACAATGGCTATGGGCCTCTCACCCCACTTGGGATGGGGAACACCAACAACAGCAACCTCACCAACACCAGGATGCGTGCTAATGATATCCTCAAGCCTCGTGCTAACGATCCACTCACCACCACTCTTAACAACATCCTTCAGCCTGTCCATGATCCAGATGTGCCCATCAGAGTCCCAAACCGCCACATCACCTGTATGTAACCAACCACCACGCCATAAATCTCTGGTCTTCTCAGGATCCTTAAAGTATGCAGGTGTTAGCCAGGGGGCTCTAACAACTAATTCACCAAGGGTCTTACCATCCTTGGGAACCTCCTTACCTGTTGGGTCAACAACCTTCAGGAAAACAAGTGGTATCTGCCTCAACCCCTTCATGAAGTAGTTCTCCTTCTTGTCCTCGGGCCAATTTAGCGTTGATGCCCTGAGCAATGCCTGCGCAATAACGGGCGCCGTCTCAGATAAGCCATAACCATTGATCACTATGATGCCCCTAGACCTCGCTAACTTATACAACCCCTCTGGTATTGCGGAACCTCCATTACCGTACTTCAACCCCCTTAAATCATACTTAGGCGAGTCAGGGTGAGTGAGTAGTAAGTACAGAATCACGGGGACCCCATATATGTATGTTACCTTCTCCTCACTAATGGTCTTGAGTATATACCCCCAATCCATGCGACCGGTAAATACGTACTTCTGACCGGCGAGGAACATGGCGTGAGGACCACCCCAGGCATGTACGTGGTACATGGGTACGAGCGGCATTACCACATCCTTAATACTTAACTCATATGGTGGAGCTGACGTGGATATTGCAAGCCCCATCGCGTGCAGTACTAGTTGTCTATGTGTAAAGAACACGCCCTTTGGTGGACCTGTCGTACCCGATGTGTAGAATAACGTTGCTACTGTCCTCTCATTAATATCCCTGAAATCATATGGGCTTGAACTCCTTATTAAATCCTCATAATTATATACCTCGAAACCTTCAAGCTTGATTTGCGGTGGCTCCGTCTTATCTGTCATTATCACAATCTTCTTAACGGTCTTTAGCCTAGGAAGTATTGCCTGTAGTAGTGGTATGAACTCGTCCTTAACGAAGAGTATCTCATCACCTGCATGGTTTATCGTGTATGCCAAGTCCTCAGGTGAGTACCTGATGTTTGCCGTGTGCAAAACAGCACCAAGGCCTGGAACTGCGTAGTAAAGTTCTAGATACCTATGGGAGTTCCACTCAAGGGCTCCAACCCTTGTACCTAACCTCTTGGGATCGCCAGGCTTGACACCGAGTTGTTCTAAGGCAGAAGCAAGCCTTCTAACTCTATCCCATACTTG
>LOCH01000061.1:4832-5938 GCA_001516765.1 Vulcanisaeta sp. MG_3
TTAAATAACACTAAATATTCTGGGGATTAATATTTTGTTTTTAATTAATATATTGACCTACATATTCCCATAAGAAAGAACAAAATAGCCATAAAAGAAAAGCAAAATATGCCGAGGAAAAACAAAATATTGCTAATGTAGATTTAAAGATCGGGGCAGAAATTCCATAAATTAATTAATGAAATCTTAATCGCGAAATCCGCAATTAATATATAATCTATTTATTAGATATAGTTTTAAGTAAGGACTTATGATCATTCCTGATGACGGATATTTTGGACCTCTTTCCCCAATATGCCGAGGAGTTAAAGTTACTGAGAAAAACCGCTAGGGAGTTTGCCCAGAGAAATTTCAGTCCTGAATTGGCTAGGGAGTTGGATAAGAAGGAGGAATTCCCATGGGATCTCTATAGGAAGGCTGGTGAACTCGGTCTTTTGGCACCATCAATACCCACTGAGTATAATGGTGGTGGTTTCTCAACATACTTAGCGGACATAGTAGTTACCGAGGAACTCGTTAGGGTGGAACCGACACTCGGCACGGCAATTATGAGCGGACCATTCTCATCACACCTGCTCTATTTCTTCGGTACTGAGGAACAGAAAAAGAAGTATTTACCGCCTGTCTATAAGGGTGAAACCACGTTCTTCGGCGCATATACCGAGCCTGAGCATGGAACGGACATTACGCAACTAAACACTGTTGCTGAGAGGAAGGGTGATAAGTTCATAATTAGAGGCATGAAAACCTTCATAACAAACGCGCCCACCGCCAAGTACGGGGTGCTACTTGCACAGACAGAACCGGAGAAGAGGCATAGGGGACAAACACTCTTCATAATACATACTGACTGGCCTGGGGTTACGATTAGAAAGCTAACGGGAAAGATGGGGCAAAGATCAATACCGGTCGGTGAAATATACCTAGACAATGTAGAGGTACCGATTGATTACGTGGTTGGTGGCGAGAAGGGAATCAACCAGGGATTCTACTGGACGCTGGCATACTTCAATGTTTCAAGGATAGGACCTGCGGCCATGGCGGTTGGTTTAATGCTCTCGGCATTCGATAAGGCACTCGAGTACGCTAAAAAGAGGGTTCAATGG
>LOCH01000062.1 GCA_001516765.1 Vulcanisaeta sp. MG_3
GTTAAAAGTGAAACCACAAAACATTAATGAATGCCGTTACAAATCCATCTCAAAATTACTCCTTTTTCTCTTTTCGTAGGGTAGATGGAGTCAGCAATATTGTTCATAACACATGACATAAGTCTCGCCTACGCAATATCGACCAGGATAGTCGTGCTGTATGCTGGCAGGATCGTGAAGGATGGTGATGTGGAGTCGATCACTAGGGAGCCAATGCACCCAGCCTCATAAACCCACCACCGGTTGTAGATTCAACCCAAGGTGTCCTTACGTCATGGACATATGTAGGGAGAGGGAGCCAGGGATGTTGAGTGTTAATAAGAGGAAGGTTACCTGCTGGTTATATAAATAACCAATATTTTTATTTTAATCAAGCAGCATAGCACCTACTAGGCCGAGCCCTTTAAATCATTGATTATCAACTCCGCAACCCTCCTACCACTAAGCAGCATGGAGCCGAAAATGGGGCCCATCCTTGGTAAGCCATAGACAGCAGCTACAGCCATGCCTGGTAACGTAGAGTCCCTCGACAACCTTACCCGTATACTTAACAACCAAATCCTCGGCGGTGCTCGCGAAAGCCGACTTCTCGCCACGCAATACTATGCCTAGCTCAGGGGTCTTCCTAGAGGCTACCGCGGCGACCTCAGCGTCATGCCCCGTAGCATCGACGACAGCCCTTGCCTCTATGAATATTGGGTCTGTGTGAACGCCCGCCATCTGTACTGTTGACCAAATGATCGCCACACCAGCAACCCTGGGTGGATTATCCCTATATATCACATCATCAACGTGCACACCCAATAGGAACTTAGCCCCAGCATCAATGGCCCTAGTAGCCAGTTTCGCAATCATCTCAGCGGGGTCGACAACGAATAAGCCATCACTGTACTCAACAAGCCTAACACCAACCTCCCTCAGAATCTCGGAGGCTGGGTACTCAACAACAATCCTAGGCAGGTGGTTCGCGGCACCACCAATACCACCACCGAAACTGAACCTCCTCTCAATAACCAAGGTCTTCAACCCGGCCTTGGCCAGGTAGTAGGCTGCAGTCATGCCCGAGGGGCCAGCACCAACGATTAAGACATCAACGTTTGAGTACTCATCCAAATCCTTCAGTGCATACCTCACTATAGCCCTTGTTATCTCAGACTCGGTTATTGGTGATTTAGCCATAAACAATCACTTGGTTATGGGTTAATAATTATCCATTTATAAGCATTTTTTAAACACGCAAATTCCGCATGCCCATTATCCTTAAGCATAACATTGTTATTGATTCATTATGCCATTCTTATTGAGCACAAGGACATTAGGAGAGATGTACCGTAGTTCCATAATACCTCCTTTAATAAGTGCGTGGCTTAAAGCCAGAGTGGGTTATTAATCTCCGTGCAGAGACTTGGGTTGGGTATGGTTAACATAATTAGTCCGAGGGTTATGTTGGTGTTTACGTGGAGTGGTGAGGAGTTGGTAGCGGCAATGGCCGACGTTGTCTATAGGGCCTATAGTATCGAGGATGCCCTGGATAGGGTCAGGAAGAACCCGGACATTGTTAGGCGTAGGATAACCAATTTCCTCAGGGATGGCCACCACAGCGTGTTGGAGTTCATGGGTGCGTCCTGGCTCATTGAGGGTAGTAGGGCGTTTACGCATGAGTTGGTTAGGCATAGGGTTGCTTCGTATTGGCAGGAGAGCCAGAGGTATGTGGACTATGCCAAGGGGCAGTTGCGATACGTCTTACCACCCAAGCTAGCCAGTGAATTGGGGAGTTACTTGGAGAATGTGGGTCATGCTTACGTAGGTGCCAGGAGTTCCATGGAGCCTGAGGACGCTAGGTACATCCTACCAAACGCAATGGCTAGCAGGGTTTGGGTGCAGATGAACGCGAGGGAGTTCTTCCTGAACTTCATGCCCCTCAGGACGGGCTTGGGAGCGTTCCATGAAATCAGGCTCATTGCGTGGTTGATGTTCAACACACTACTCGATAAATTCCCCATAACAGCCAGGTGGGTATGGGACAACCTACCAAAACTACACCCTGATTATTGCCGTAATGTAGACAAACTAAAGACTATCTATGGTACCGAGGACTGCAGAGTAATAAGTATCAAGGACGCATTCGAAAAATGGGGAATCGAGATACCAACACCGCTCAGGGAACTCATCAGCAGTTAGTTTTTAGGTGAAAAACGCTGATTCGCTCATCTTTCTTTAGATTGAAGATAATATAATGCTGACGTCCTCATTTATTGCCTTAAGGAATTTAATGAGTCTCTTATCTATCGTTAGAAAGTTTAGGTTGTTATCGTGAGCTACCACGTAAAGCATTAGGTCAATGATATCGTTAAATCCCTGCCTCCTTAATTCTATTGCCTTAAGTATTGCTGATGGCTTCATGGGTGCTTTTATGAAGTTTCTTTCAATGCTAAGTAATCCCTGTGCCACAATCCTTGGATCATAAGCTCTCCTACTTAGTATCCATGAGATTTCGAGTAGGTTCAATTCCGTATAGTATATCTCAACCTCTCTATTCCTGAATTTAACCCATAATCTCTTTAGCAAATCATCGACGTCACCCTCAACCTTAACACCAACTATTGGGAGGAGGAATGATGTGTCAAGAAGAATTTTGAGAGCCTTCATTCATAAACACCCGTTGCTCTTCCTCGCTTATCTTCTCAATCTCATCAACGCTCATGCTAGCGAACTTGGGTCCCTTTAGCGCAAGCCAGAAGGGGTCTGGTATAGGTATCATAACGAGCTTATTATCCTCAACAACCAACTCCAGGTACGTGCCCTCGCTAATTCCGACTTTATCCGCGATCTCCTTGGGTATGTATATTGTGCGTTTCTTACTAACTCTAACGATTCTTCTCGGACTCATAATTAAACTCAGAAATTAATTAAAGCTTAGCCTCTTTTAAATTTTCTGAGATAATCATCATACATCTAGTTTAGACCGGCCTCCTTGCCGTTTTGCGGTTTATCTGTGCTTTCCCCTGTCCGCCTTGGTTAGGTGGTGGTTCATGGGCGTTTAGGGCCGGCGCAACGGGACTTTTTCAAACTGAGGATTGCCCTTTAGTTCTAAACCTTCTCCACAGGCCCCAGAAGGAGCGGGCTTACCTTCATTATTGGCACGGAGTAAGGAGGGAATTACTGAGATGGGGTTGTGAAGGGTTTTAGTAGTGGTTTGAGTGGCTTGGGTATTTGGTTGAGTATGGTTGTTGGTAGTGGCTTGGTCATGTAGGCTATGGCTGTGGTTGCTATGATCATTATTAACTGCACCGTGGGCCAGGTGATTGGTGCGTCCCCAATCGGTAGTGACCATGATGATGCTAGTGTTAGGGCTAGGGCTAGTCCTACAGCCAGCACGGCCTTACTCCTCAAGCTCCACCTTTCAAGTGTCCAATAGGCTATTAGGGTTATCACGTTGATTATGTAGATACTAACCACAGCCATGTAGAGGCCTAGGCCGTGCAATGCCACGTACGTGGCAATACCCACACCCAACCCAACCAGGTTGTTAACCACAGCATACCAACCACGACCAACGACCCAGTAATACGATGAGTAGACCGTGACTGCCACGAAAAGTGGCGCCGAACCAAACAGGGCTGAGGCGTAGGGTATTGATTGAATGTAATCACCATTAACTATACCCAACCTAGGCAGAATAGGCAACGCCAGCACTACTAATTGAGCCATCAATGCGGAGGCTATGAAGGAGGGTATGGCGAAATCCCTAAAGACCCTACCCACGTTAACGCCAACGCCAATACCATGAGAAACCCTACTACTCAAGACAGTGGATACTGCCGGCCCCATTGCCGTTACCGAGCCTATCATGGCGAGGACCAGCCCATAAATCGCCGTGGATCCAGGGCCCAGGTACCTATAGACCAGGTAGGTCATCACACTGGTTATTAACGTACCAACGTAACCAAGAACCCACGACTGAAGACCAAGCTCGAGAAAACCCTTAATGCCAGATAGAACAGTCCCCAACCCCCTAATCGGGTTTGGTATGAAACCAACGTTAACTAGGTAATAGAGCAATTGGGCAAGCGAACCAAGCAGTGTGGATATTGCTATGGCATAGACATTACGCATGATCACGATTAGGGCAACCTCGAAACCCCTAAGCACAAGCATACCTATGGTAGCCCCAGCACCCTGGGTCGCAACCCTACCCACCAACCACAGGTAAAGCCCGAGGGCACCAGCAAGGGATTGGGCAATCACTGCGCCTACGTATATATAGACGGTGCCAAGGAGCCAGGGCGGTACGCCATTACCCAGGTATATCGGTACAGCGGCAACCAGGGCTACGGCATATATGACCGACATAACCAATGACATAAAAACTGAGGCAGCAAAATAGGGACTGGCATCACGACCCCTGGCAAACTCTATGGCACCCTCCCTAGCAATCGCGCTGTTAATCCCAGGTATTGGAATCACGGCACCAATCGTATTGACAATCGCAAACAACGCATTGTAATAACCATACTGGGTCAAGGGTATGTACCTAGTCAAAACAACTATGTACACAATGGCTAACACGTAATTCGCCGCCGTAGGCAGGTAATTCAGCAAAACACCAGCAACAGCACTCTCACGCCTCATCAAATCACAAAACCACCAAAAACAATACAAATTTAAATATTAAACACACAACACCAAATATCAACCCACCAACAAACCCCTCACAACCTAACTAACAAACCCACGCAATCTACACACCACCCAACGAAAACCCTCATATAAGAAACGGTAAATCTTAACAATGCTCCCGCCCATTCCTCCCCGCCCAGCTTTAGCCGGCATGTAGATTTGTATGTTGAGTGTTACT
>LOCH01000063.1:0-3798 GCA_001516765.1 Vulcanisaeta sp. MG_3
TTCGATGCCTGGTCTGTTTGTGCGTGCCTGTGGGTAGAGGGTCATTAATTCATAAACCTCTGGTGGTACGTCTGTGGACATCTTTAGCCCCATCTCCCTGAGCTGCTCCACGGTGATTGGGTAGTCATGCGTGTAATACCCACTCACGAGTTTATCTGCTATCTGCTTAGCTTTTTCTTCTCCTACCTTATCTCTAATTAATTCAGCCACTAATTCCTTAACCTGGGTCAGCGCCTTCTCGGCCATGTCGGCAAGTATTAATGTTTGGTCATCAACCTTATCCCTTCCCTTTGATTCCACAGCCCTGAGTATAGATGGTGCTGGTAAATACATGCCGCCAGGGCCTCCCAACTGTGGATCCAGTGGACCTAGCACTGCGTTGGGATCCATTATTATTTCATCAGCAGCCAGGGCTATTAATGTACCGCCACTCATGGCGTAGTGCGGCACCACAACAACCTTCTTGGCAGGGTGCGCCTTAAGTGCCCTAGCTATCTGTGATGCCGCAAGTACGAGACCCCCTGGCGTGTGTAGTATCATCATTATTGGCACATTTGGAGGCGTTGTTCTAATGGCCCTTATTATTGCCTCCGAATCCTCAATGTCGATATAACGGTAAATTGGCACGCCAAGAAGGCCTATCTTTTCCTGTCTATGTATCATTGTTATGACCCTATAACCGTATTTATGCTCCATCAATGCAAGCAGACGAAGCCTGGCATGTTGTAAGGATCTCATTGAGAGCCACGGTGAGAGCATTGCTATGAATAGTAATATCCAGAATAGGTATCCAAGTATGTCTGTATATACATCAAGAAATAACATACTTTTTCAATATTTCATTGGTATTTTAAAGGATTCTTTCCTCGTGAAAATAAACCCTTCGTGATCAAGGCCTCTGAAGTATTACTGCATACCCTTGGCCCCCACCTACGCAGGCCGTTGCTAGACCGTACTCCTTACCATACAATTGCAACTGCCTAGCCAGTGTTCCCACGAGTCTGGCGCCTGTGGCTCCAAGTGGGTGTCCTATGGCTATGGCTCCACCCTTAACATTAACCCTATTCTCATCAATACCTAACTCCTTAATTGCGTTGAGTGTGACTACGGCGAATGCCTCATTTATTTCCCAAAGGTCTATGTCCTCAACCCTAAGTCCTGCCTTGGCCAGGGCCTTTCTTGATGCAGGTACCGGCCCCTCTCCCATTATTGATGGATCTACGGCGGCCCAACCCAGTGATACTATCCTAGCAAGTGGTTTTACACCAAGTTCCCTAACCTTTTTACCTGACATTAATACTACAAGTGATGCGCCTGAGTTGAGTGGTGCTGAGTTACCAGCGGTTATCACTCCACCTGGTTTGAATACTGGTGGTAATTTTGCCAAGGCCTCCATTGATGTATTCGGCCTGACACTTAAGTCCTTATCAACAATGACCTTCTGCCCATCCTTAACAACCTCTATTGGCAATATCTCATCCTTAAAGTAACCCTCCTCATATGCCTTGGCCGCCAGCATATGGCTCCTTAATGACCACCTATCCATCTCCTCCCTACTTATCCCCTTAATTGCCGCGAGCTTCTCGGCTGTCAATCCCATCACGTAGCCTGTAGCCATATCGTACATTGCATATTCAGGATTTGTCACGAGCTCCATGTGAGGCAGTATATATGGATTGTTGTACATGGGGACTCTCGACATGTGCTCATAACCACCGGCAAACACTATATCGGCTTGCCCAGTCCAGATTTCCATAGCTCCAATACCAATGGCATCAAATGATGATGCGCATTGCATATCAACCGCCATGGCTGGTATATGAACTGGAAACTTTGCCAGAAAGACAGGTATCCTACCACCCATTGACCAGTTATCACCGCCCTGAAGTGCATTGCCAACAATTATGTGATCGATTACGTCAGGCTTTATACCAAGATCCTCAACAGCCCTAACAAGTAACTTTGAGAATAGTGTTGGTCCACTCATGTCGTAGAATACATCGAACTTAGGGTCTTCACGCTTAACCCTAGAGAATGCTGTCCTTTTGAAATAAACGATATATGCCTCCCTATCCTCCGGCATATTAATCATATGGTAATTAACCGCAAGTTATAATGCTTCCCTATAAATAGTGTATATATACTGGTGTTAATCAATCCCGCTGTAACATCTCAAATTATTACTAGCTAGAAAGATTTATTATTTCGCAATAACTTCATGTTACAGGAGATGGACGCGGATGAGTATATTATTAGGTTATTGAGGAATAATAAATTGAAGGTAACACCACAGAGAATTACAATACTGAAGTTATTAATAAACGGTGGGCATTTCAGCATTGACCAAATACTAAATGAGGCTAGGAAGATTGAACCAAGCATCAGCATATCCACTATCTACACAACATTGAATGCCTTCGTAAAGGCCGGTTTAGTAAGGTCCTTTGAGCTAGATGGTAAGACCTGGTATGAAATTAGGAAGGAGCCCCATGTGAACGTTTTATGTGAGGATTCTGGTGAGATAATTGACGTTAATGGTGTGGATATAGCATGGATTGAAAACGAGCTTAGGAAAGCTGGTATATGGATTGATGACCTAATCGTTATAGCACGTGGTAATTGTGAGGAATACCTTAATAAATCTAAATCGAAATAATTTCGAAAAAGAAATATTTATAAAGTAGTACCCTAACAGGTAAGTGTATGAGCACGCAAAGAATACCCAAGGGGACTAAGACCTATGAAAACCTCAAGATAGCGTTCCAGGGAGAGTCCATGGCTAATAGGAGGTACCTATACTATGCCAGGTTGGCTAGGCAGCAGGGGTTGAATGATATAGCGGAGGTATTCGAGAAGACGGCAAATGCCGAGACGGGCCACGCATTTGGACACCTGATGTTTCTCGGTGTTGATCCTGTGGCTGAGATAGAAATAAACACAATCGAGGATGCACTGAGGGCGTCAATATATGGTGAGACGTATGAGTGGACTCAGATGTATCCTGGCTTTGCCAAGGTGGCTAGGGAGGAGGGGTTCCTGGAAGTTGCCGAGTGGCTTGAGGCTGTGGCTAAGGTCGAGAGGTTCCATGCCAATAGGTTTAATGAGGCTCTCGAGAAGTACTACAAGACTAAGGGCGTTAAAACAGAAATCGAAGATGAAACCCTAGGCAAGCTCTAAGGTGCGGTTAAATGTCAACTAGTGAGCTCATTAAAATAATAAACAATGTGTATTTACCAAGTGAGTATTCAAAGATTAGGGAGAGGGTATACTCGCTTGTGAGTAATTATAAGTCGTCAAGGTATGTTAAGGTTGATGATAGGGTTACGGCATTATTTGAGGATGCCATTACCGTGTGGTTCCAGATAGAGGAGACCGTGTACCTGGAAGGCACTGACGATGAGTCTGTGCTTAAGGAGGCAATAAGGACTTACGCACCGATGATACCTAGTAATGACGAGATTAGCCTAACGCTCTTCATCTATGTGTATAACTATGATGAATTGAGAAACCTACTTCCCAAGTACGGAGGTATTGAGAAGTCAGTGTACTTAATAATTAATGAAGACAAAATAGGTGCCGTACCAATCTATCCCGAGGATTACAGCCCAGGCGCACAACCCAGGAGTATACATTATCTAAAGTTCCGAAAGGCAGGGCTTGATGAGGAAGTTAGGAAAGCCGCAAGTGTTAAGTTGGCAATAACCCATGGCTTGGTTAATAAAACTATAGAGTTAAGCCAGGAACAAGTCCTTGCCCTAAGGAACTCCGTGAAGCGTTTAGGAATTAAATGGTTACAAG
>LOCH01000063.1:3818-6314 GCA_001516765.1 Vulcanisaeta sp. MG_3
ATGTTTGCGCTAGGTTCTTCAGCCCATGCCCTTAGTACGTCGGGTATCGCCTCCTTCGTTATGGCACCGTTGGATAAGGCGTTAAATAAATCCCTTAGGTGCTCCTCGTTTATCCTAGACACGTCAACACCATCCCTCTGCAGTGATCTCAATGTATTAACGAGGGTATTCGCTATTAGCGTGGCTGAGACCTTATCTTTGAACTCCTCAATTAAGTAATCAATTAAGTCATAGTACGGTGACCTAATAACCTGCATGGCCAATTCCCTACTCATACCATAACTAATGTACCTATTAACCCTGGACTCTATAGGCTCTGGTATCAATGACCTGGCTTTCTCCAGCATCTCTATCGTAACCCTAATGGGCCTAAGGTCAGTCTCCGGGTACATCCTAGCGGCGCCAGGTCTGGGTCTCATGAACTTCGTGGTGCCGTCAGGGTTGGCTGCCCTGGTCTCCTCAGGAACACCGTACATCGCCTCTTTGATTCTCTCGATTATGACTTTTACGGCATCCGCTAAATCCCTATCGTTATTACCAGCCAGGAGTATGAATGAGTCAACACCCAACCTAGAGGATACCCTAGAAACCTCCTCACCCGTTATCC
This sequence comes from Vulcanisaeta sp. MG_3, assembly GCA_001516765.1. Lineage (GTDB taxonomy): Archaea > Thermoproteota > Thermoprotei > Thermoproteales > Thermocladiaceae > Vulcanisaeta. Next base: position 4,426 of record LOCH01000063.1, read on the forward strand.
CATAGCCCGGCAACTCATCGCTGTGAATGAGCCCTGAAAGGCTTGTCCAGACCCTAACCCTGTCAGCCAACTCCGTACCAAATCTACGCCCTGGTTGCACCTCCTTACCCAATAAACCCCTGAGCCCAGGGACCTTTATTGCAATGACCCTACCGCCGGTGTCAATGACCCTCCTCAGTATGTTGGATTTAGTGCCTGAGAATATGTCTGTGACGTCTATGAAATCCTCAGTGAACCAATCCTCCCTAACCCCCCTACTCCTCAACTCATCCCTGATAGCGAGTAGGTTCAATTGCCTTTGAACCTCGTACTCTATGACCTTAGGTATGAGACTTAGGTCCGGAACACCCTTAATCTCGGTCTTAGCCCCATTACTTATTGACACATTCACATCCTGCCTAACGGTACCGAGACCCCTCTTCGCCTTGCCCGTCATCTTAATGCTATGCCCTATGTAGTACGCGACCTCCATGATTTCCTGGGGGCTGTAGGTCAGTATACCCGTGGATATCTCGATTAGGGGTATGCCTAACCTATCGAGCCTGTAGACCACGGTGTCACCCCTCTCCTCAATCTTCCTCGCCGCATCCTCCTCAAGGGCTATGGTTTGTATCGGCACCTTGTAATCGAAGAACTTGGCTAAGCCATCGTGGGCCACAAGCATTGTTCGTTGGAAGCCTGAGGTGTTTGAACCATCAATCACTATCTTCCTCATGATGTAGATCTCGTCAAAAACCTTCGCATTAAACATCTGGGCAACAGCCAACGCCGCCTCGAGGGACTCGGGGTCAGGTTCGTGGGGAGGCTCCTCGTCCAACTCCACGAGACATGTTGTGTCGTAATAACCCTCATACACGAAAACCCTGTGCTTCCTAAACTCCCACATGGCCGCTGGATCAACCTCACCGAGCTCACTCATACTGGGCCTCAACCTCCTGGTGACTCGGAAGTGGGGTTCGTCATTCCTAATTACAGGTGGGCAGTTACAGAATAGTTTCCTGCCTGTGTTTAATTGAACGTGAATTTCCAAACCAACCTTCAAACCAACAGCCCTGTAATCAATGGGCACGTGACTAACAATACACATCCCTTTATAAATTATTCAAGGACTACTGATTAACAACCTGATATGCGACGAATTAAGTTGGTTGAGGATAAACCCTTATAAAACCGCTGAGGCATTGAGGTAATTGCAGTAATATGGCACCACCACTAAGGAGGATAGATAAGTACGTGTGGGAGATACCGAAGGGCTACAAGCCGTGCATGAAAGTACCAGCCAGAATATTCGCCGATGAAGACCTAATAGAGAAGATGAAGACGGACATGACCCTGGAGCAGGCAGCAAACGTAGCGTGCCTACCGGGCATTTACAAGTACAGCATAGCCCTACCAGACGCACACCAAGGCTACGGATTCCCAGTAGGCGGAGTAGCCGCAATGGACATGGAAGAGGGAGCCGTAAGCCCAGGAGGGATTGGGTATGATATTAATTGCCTACCCGCAGGCACTAAGGTGTTGACGAAGTTTGGATATACCGTACCTATAGAGAAGCTGTTTAAGGGTGGTGAGTTGGTATCTATTGATAGAAACAATGGGGGTATTACGTGGACGAAGATTAAGTTATTCCTGTGGAGGTGGGAGAGGTCGTTAATTAGAATTAGGACTAGGGCGGGTTTCGAAATTAGGGCAAGTGCTGACCACCCAATATTGACGCCTAACGGTATGGTCAATGCTGGCGAAATTAGGGTTGGACAGAGGGTTGCCGTATTTCCATTCGAAGGTGTGCCTTATGAGGAACCGCCCGACATAACGATACTCAGTGGTGACGGGTTTAGACCAAGCGTTAGAAGGGAGCTTGAGAGGAGAGGATTATTACCGCTTAACGG
>LOCH01000064.1 GCA_001516765.1 Vulcanisaeta sp. MG_3
ATGGAATCCCAGCTATGTTTATGGTGTGCAAACCGACACTAAATCATACATTACGAGTGACCTGATGCCTAGGGGTGATGACGAGATCGTGGTTATTTTTGATAGGAAGTTGAGTGAGCATTTCTTTGCGTGGATAGTACCGAGGGATTACCACGAGTTCAGGGTCGGCATTGCAGATAGCTCAAACACGTGGGTTAAGTTCACAGAGCTACTAAAAAATGGTTGGTGCAGAGCACTATAAACCATTTGGGGGGCAGGATAATAATTGGCGGNTCCCCTGAACATGTTGTTGCAGGCAATGTAGCAGTGATCGGTGACGCGGCGGGTTTTGTGAAACCAATGACAGGCGGTGGGATAGTAATGGGCATGCTTAGCGCAAAAATGCTTTCGGAGAGCATATACGAAGCAATTAGGGAGGGCTTAACAATAAGTGATGCTTTACTGATTTACGACGAAGCATATAGAAGGTACGTTAAAGGTAAGGTTAAGGCCTTGAGTGCTGCATCGCACATTCTACACATGATGATCGACAAAAGCCTAGATTACGCATTAAATCTATTAGGTGGGTTAGGTGTTACTGTGAACGATTATGATAACCATATAGACGCCATAATGACCGCAGCCCTTAAGAGACCAGGGGCCTTCGTTAAGGCCGTGATTGGTATTGCGCAGGAGTTATCCTTGATAGAGCCTGGTAGAATTAATGAGTTGCTTAAGTCGTTAATGAAATAAGGTTACCTTGTGATCCTCATAATGTTACTCATATCCTCTAGTAGGCGAGTTCCTGGACCTCCATGGAACCACTTAATTATTGGGTCTAGGTAGTTAATCACCTCCTCAGCAACCGCATTCTTCAAGTCCAGTGGGTGAACCTTACCTTCGCTATAGGCTTTCGTTAGCTCCTCAAAGGTCCAGAACTCCATGCGACCACCACCGTACTGCTGCGGTCTCTCTATCACAAACGGTTTACTCCTGCGCTCCCTAAATGCGAATAGGTGGGCTAACTCCATGACTGGGTTCATGGTGACCTCCCTTGGTGGGCAGTAGGCCTTCAGTATCTTTTGCCTGATCTCCTCCGCCGCATCGTGTAGGAAAATTGCCGTGTCAGGTAAGGACTTGCTCATCTTCATCTCACTCAATTCCTCCTTGGACTCCCTGCCGGTTATGTTGAGCGCTGGGATTAGGCTGTGGAATAGTGCTATTGGCTTCACCCTCTCACCATTAAGCATCAATGGGTAAAACTTAGTCTTTAGCGCAACCTCCCTAGCCAACACATAGGCCTTCCTTTGATCGATACCTCCATGGGCTATGTGGGACCCTATCACGAACACATCAGCAACCTGAAGCAGCGGATACACAAGCCAGGACATCGGCACTGACTCACCCATCTTTCTACCCAGTATGGTTAGGCTATGCCTAATATCTGACAGGTTCGTAATCCTGGCCAGGTCGAGTATTAAGTACCAATACTCATCATTATTATGGTATAAGTCGCTAGCCATTAGGAACCTAACACTGCCTGGATCTCCGCCAAGTAGTTCGATGACCTTCTTGAAGGTCTCTACATAGTATGTGTTGGCGACCTTCCTTATCGTGTCCAAATCACCACCAAGCTTATTATTCAGCCAGGAGTGAATGTCGGCAAGGAGTATTGATACTTCCACACCAGCCCTTTGTAGGTCAACAACCTTGGATAAACTCACTATGCCAGTACCAATGTGTATATAACCACTTATTTCGAAGCCAATGTAATGCCTCAACTTAGCCCCGCTCTCCAGGTACTGCCTCAGCTCATCAACCGTGAGGACCTCCTCCGTGGGATACCTCATTATTAACGATAGCCTCTCCTCAACATCCATCACCAACACTATTAGGGTTAAAATAATAAGTTTTATTGTGATGCAGACCATGAATTTATCGAAACAACGTGCTTCGGTAAGTAACGTAATAAGGTTTAATTTATTTTACATTAAGCGGGCAGTGATGGTTAATGTCGCCGTGGATTTAATAAAGGCATGGGGTCATGCTAATGTCAGGGCTACGCATAAGACTACGATTGAGGTAACTAAGGATGAGTACCTAACGCCGAGGGGTGATTGTATCGTAGGTATTAGAGCCGACAAGGCATTGTCAGAACTCGATCCTGGACTTAGAAGTATTATCAGTAAGGATGGGTCTATTGTGATTGTGATTTTCTCTGTTGGTGATTACTTCGACTATGTTGTTGGCATGGGTTCTTCAAGGTTGACGTTGAGTAGCGATGAGAAGTTGATAATTAGGAGGAGTGAGTATGTTGATGATGCAACACTGATGATAAGGGCCAGTAAGGCTGCCGCGGGCTTAAGTAGAGAGCTCGTAGATAGGTTAAAGAGGGGGGAACCTTTACTAGTTTATATCGTAGGTGTTGACCTTGAGCAGGATAGAGGCACTTAAGGCTATGGCCCTTAGGAAGTTAATCCACGTGGTATTATCCGTATTCCTAGTAATACCATTCATAATTAACCTAAGCACATACGGATTAACAAACACGCTGTACTTCACAATAATAACCCTGGGAGTTTCGGTAATATACGTAATCCAGGTCAAAAGACCCATAATAACAATAATGCTCCTTGACGCACTCACCAGCGCAAGGAGATCAATACTCCAACAAATGATGAAGTCACCAATCAGTTCCGCAATACCCTTCGAAATACTGGATGATGGATTAATAAGGCTTGAGAGGACGGTTAAGGACCTACTCGAGAGTGTGGAGAGGGATTACGAGAGGAGGGGCGGTTACTTAGGCATACTCATGGGAGCCCTGGGCGTGTTAATAAGCCAATTATTGACTGGTAACTACGTCATATATGGTATAATATCGATAATAGTGTACGACACAATGAGCGCACTTGGTGGTGTGCTGGTGGGTAGGGTTAGGTTGCCATTTACCAATGCAACCATGGAGGGAACACTTATTGGCATGTTGTCACTAGCCCTGGTATTGTACGTAATCACGGGACAATTAATAGGCACCTTAGCAATAACAGTAACCGCCGCATTAGCCGAAGCCTACGGCCTAGAGGATAACCTGGCAATACCAATCGCCACATCATTAATAGCCATGGCACTGGGAATGCCGATAATCACGTGAAACTAGCGATCACTTACGTCGGCCTAGCAATCTATAAAGTTTGTCTTTCCATCCTGCCAGGCCCTACTCTTCATAACCTCATCCCATAACCTATTGAACACGGGATAACCAAGCATTTTCTCAAGAGCCCACTCCCTAGCGAATGTACCATCCTTAATCTCCTTAATAGCTTTCCTCATTAAACCCCTGACCTCATCAGTGACGAAACGAGGGCCCCATGTCAAATGCCCATACTGACTAGTTGTTGAATGACCCTTTAACTGTGCAAAGAGCCCCTTCTCAACGATAGCCCTTGCTATTGCCACCAACTCGCCCGAGGCCCATAGCTCAAGCATTGCCGCCTCTGGTGATACACCGTTCTCAATAAGCACGTTATAACCCTCAGCTAGTAGGAATAGGAATGCACCAGCCCAGGTATGCTCGCTAAACAAGTCCGTAATCGTTTCCTCCTCAAAGCTTGACTCAACAGCCACACCACCAGGTCTACCAATGGCCCCTATCGCCTTTGAGTAGGCTAGTGCGTAATCCCAGGCCTTACCGCTGTAGTCGTTGGAGACCCCTATAAAGACGGGAAAGCCCTTATTGTTTAGGAAGTTTTCCCTAACACCCTCACCAATCATTCTCGGCGCGACCATTATTACATCAACGTCTCTGGGTGGCTTTATGAAGCCGTAAAAGACGTTGTAGCCACTTAGGAATATCACTATTTTACCTGGGGATAAATTCGGTTGAATATCCTTAACCCACACCTCAGGTTGTACCTCATCTGGTATTGCCATAACTATCACATTACCTAGTTTCACGGCTTCGGGTATTGAATGTACGGTAAAACCAAGGTCTCTAGCTCTCTTAGCGTACTCATCCTCGATATTTCCAATTAATACCCTAAACCCACCATCCCTCAAATTAAGCGCCTGGGCGCTGCCTTGGTTTCCAAAACCAATTATTGATATCACCATATCCCTGATTAATTCCATATTTCCATCAAAGTATAACTTGGCCACAGGTAAGTAATCTTCTATCTTGTATAAATTACTTATATGAAACCTGTATGAAAAGTATTAACAACAGGACAGTAAACTTGCCCTTTAAGAGTAAGATAAAGTAAAATAGATACAATCTCGATAAAAGGGTGAAGGTAACATTCGAGATTCTTACGAAACCCATTAAAGGCGAGGGGGTATTACTGATCTCCTCTCTGCCCTGAAGGGCGAGACCCGTTATTCTTTTGTCACCTACTCCACCCTGCCAATAATTCGTTAGCTGCCTTAATCCCCACATTCTCTGGATTATCTGGTGAACCTAAGACCCTTATTATCCTCTTTCTACGTCCATCGATATCCGCGATGCCAGCTATAAACTCGAGGTTATGACCATCGTGTATTGCAACGCCGCCAACGGGTACATGGCAACCACCACCCACGCTCCTTAGGAAAGCCCTTTCAGCGAGCGCCTCAATTCTAGCCCTGGGATCGCTTGCCTTAGTGAGTAAATCCACGAGGTCTGCGTCCTTCTCGCGCGCAACGATGGCTACTATGCCCTGCCCAGGCGCTGGAGGTAATACGTCGAGCGGTATTCGCCAGTACTTAATACCTACTTTCCTATGGTCTTCAAATAATCTAGTAAGACCTGCCTCGGCCACGATTATAGCATCGTATTGGCCATTGATTAATTTATTCACCCTTGTATCCACATTGCCCCTAATAACGTCTATCGCTAAGTCACGTCTCACATTAAGTAGGAACGCCCTACGTCTAACACTTGATGTACCAACCCTGGCACCGCTGGGTAATGACGCTAAGTCGTTTGGGCCGTCATTCCTTGTGACCAATACGTCATAGGGTGGATCCCTAGGTGAGAACCCAGCCAGTACTAGGCCAGGGCTTATTTCGCTGGGTAGGTCCTTAAGGCTGTGTACAGCAATGTCAGCCTCATTCCTTAGTAATGCCAGGTTAACCTCCTTTTCGAAAATCCCCTTAACACCGATTGCGTAGAGCGGTTTGTCCTGAACAATATCGCCTGTTGTTTTTACAATAACTATTTCAAATTGGATGTTGGGCTCAATCCTCCTTATCATATCCATCACAATCCCCGTCTGTATCAGTGATAGCTTACTGCCCCTTGTTGCAATCCTAATCCTCATTACAATAATTCATACAAATACCTCTTATTAAGTAAAACTTAGTGTCTTAGCAAATTCCCTATACTTACTAAAGGAATCACTACATATCACGCCTAAAGCACCGTGGGAG
>LOCH01000065.1 GCA_001516765.1 Vulcanisaeta sp. MG_3
ATGGGTAACGAACCATCGAATAACTCGGTAACGAATGGGTGATTCAATATCTTGTCCCAAACATCACTCACTGCTTCCTTAAGACGCTCCGTAAAACGCTGACTCGCCATCACCAATGCGTGCTTTATGGAAGTTAATATACTCAACTATTCCTCCTTAGATGAATTACCTCCCTTACTCCTACTTAACGACTCCCTCAATGCCTTTACGAGCTCTCTCGCGACCTCACCCTGCCTATTGACAAACTTCTCGTAAATCTTCCTAGCCTCATCCTTGAATGTCAATAGCACATCATCGGGTTTTAATGACCCCCTCGTTATTTCCATGAGCGATTTCTCCATTCGTGATCTAAACCATGGGTCAATGAGTTCATTACCCGTCTTACTTAGTATATTTATCACGGCTTTACCAAGTGGTGTCGGTATGCATTGCTTATTCCTTATTTTGAAGTAGCCGCGGATTACGTTGGTATGTATGTGATCCTGCATTGTGGCATCCGTGCCAATACCGTACTTCTTCATTAACCTCAAGAGCTCCGACTCAGAGAGGTATGGCGGAGGTTCGGTCTCCCTCTCCTCAATCCACGCCTTGATTATCCGGAGTTCATCCCCAACCTTTAACCTGGGTAATACCTTCTCACTGGGCTCCTCGTATGGGTAAATCACTAAGAAACTCCTCTCGATAATCTTCAGCCCACTCGCCTCAAATTTTATGCCCGGCGGTTTCAACGATGATTCTTTGCCTCTCAACACGAGCTGGCGGGCTTAGTGTTGCTAGGAAGTGCCTTACGACGAAGTCGTAGATCTTCCAGTACTTCTCGTTCTTAAAGTACCTTAATAACTCACCACTCTTCGCGCCCTTCGTTGGGTATATTGGTGGGTGAGCACCATCATCACTATCACCACGTGTCGGCTTTATTGGGGTACCCAGTAACGCCTTAGCGTAATCACCATGTTCACCGTGCGTAAGACCAAGAAGTACTTGCTTGAGGTTTAGGGTTGGTGGGTATATCGTGGTCTCGGTCCTCGGGTACGAAATATAGCCATGTCTGTATAGTTCCTCAGCAATGTCCAGGGCAGCCTTAGGCCTAATGTTGAGGAACCTACTAGCCCTCCTCTCGAGTTCTATCGTATCCAGTGGCATCGGCGGGTTCAGGAACTCCTCCTTATAATTTGCGGTAATCACCCTAACCTTATCTGCACCCTTTACGAGATTCAACACACCCTCAGCCTCCCTCCTATCCTTAAATACACCGTCGTGGCTTAGGGTTAATTCCCTACCTGCCGCATTAACCGTTATGTAAATCACATAGTACTTCTCAGGCTTGAAATTCTCCCTCTCAATAGCCCTCTGAACCACGAGGTTGAGTACTGGCGTTTGGCACGGCCCATAACTCAGGAAACTACCCCTAGGCAACGCATTTCTATCAAACTTCTCAACACTAAGCGTCAAGGCCCTTGTGAAGACTGCTCCCAGGGTTAAATCGAGGATCATCCTCGTGAAAACCCTCTTGGCAAGGCCTGGGTTTAGGTTTGTTGGCGAATTGAATGCATTAATAATGTCGCTCCTAGTCACGGCAGAAAACAAAACCCTCCTAAACACGGCCTTAGGATTCACATTTCTCACAACAAACATTGCCTCATAGGCTATCGCCTCACCCTCGGAATCGGCATCAAGGGCTAAGTAAACCATTCTCGCGCTTGAACCCAGGTGGGAGAGGGCTCTTACGTAGTTTATGTTCTCATCCCTAATTACAAGGATTGGCTCCACATCAAATAACCTGGATGGTTCTATGGCGTGCCACCTGTTCAACTCCATTGGGAAGTCTATATTCATGATATGCCCTCTAAGCCCAATACTAACCCATTGTTTCCCATCCTTCGTGAACCAGTACGCATTAATGCCATAAACCTTCCTAGTGCTAACACTACCCTGGGCTAGGTACTTAGCGATCGCCCGAGCCACAGAATCCTTCTCGGCAACAACCAATGCGTCAATCACCACTAAGCCCTAACACTAACTCTTTCGAAACATTTATTAACTTAATAGGTAATGAAACTAGCAATTAGATGGTGTTGTGAATGAGCGAGAAAAAGCCGGAAGAGAAACAGATTAGGAGGGCGCCTTACCCGCAACCATACCCTGTATATCCACCTCCACCACCACCGCCGCCACCACAGTACAGACCACCCCCACCACCACAGCAATATCCACAGGTTTACCAACCACCTCCACCAAGGCAGGTAACACCGCCAAGTAGGACGGTTCAGCAACCAAGATTTGAGGAACTAACACCCAGTGTTAGTAAGATCGCGCTTTATCTCGGAATACCCCTGGCCCTAATAGCTATTATCTTCATAATAACAGTCATAGTACTATTCCCAACAACAAACGATGCATATGTACCGTACTCATCGATAGCCTTCATGGCATCACTGATAGCCATAGCCGCATCACTAATAGTGAGCTTTATAGCCATGTATCAAATAGCCATAGGGCTTGATAAGAGGTTCGAGTATATAATTAGGTCATTAAGGCAGCAGACAACCACGGCGCAAACAACGATACAACAACCAGCAGTTCCACCGCCTCAATATGTACCTCAATATCAACAACCAACACAGGAGAGAATACTGGCGCCGCCACCAAGGCAGGCACAGGTAAAACCGCAACAACCGTCACAACAACCTCAGGTTGCTGGTGAGGCGGAAACCACGGAGCAACAGGGAGGCGAGGAGGAGGGGATTAGCGAGGAGTAGTATTTGTTAATTCACTAATTAGCCTTCCTTCATCAACAATTACGTACTTACCGAAGTAATCCCTGAAAACCCTGGAGAGCCTGTCCTCACGGAATCTGCGATCCATAAGCACTATCACAGCCCTATCACTCTCAGACCTAAACGCCCTACCCACAGCCTGCTTAACCCTAATTATGGCTGGCCATTGATACGTCAACTCCCAAGCCAATCCCCTATCACCCAATCTGGCTGTTAGTATCTCCATTACATCCTCGAGGTAATCATTTGGTTCGGGGTATGGAACACCAACGATTACAACAAGGCCCAGTAGGTTTTCCGTACCAAGCCTATACTCAACACCCTCAACAAGCTTACCACCAGCCACAGCCATTATCAACCTCTTACGATCCCTACGCAAATCCCTGATTAAATCATCAATTGATGTACTTCCCAACTCCATTATGTACTTAACACCTGGGTCTAGGTACTTCCTAACGGCCTTGAGTACGGAGTATGATGGGAATATGGAGAGAATGGCCTTATCAACTTGGTAAGCCTGGTATATCTTACTTAACACACTGGCTATCTTGGCGTACTCCTCCTCATCCCTCTCCACATACCTAGTCGTGACGCCGTCATAGACGAAAACCTCGTAATTCTCAGGCTTAATATAGTCCCTAAACCTAATCCTATACTCACTCACGCCTTTATTGATGCCGAGCATGCTTACCATGTAGTCCTTAGGCGGCAACGTGCCACTCATTAACACGACACCACCGGCTCCATTTAATATTGGTGCACTGATTACTGACGGATCAACACACCTATAGGATAATGAAACCCCCTGCTCATCCCTAACCAGGAACATTCCGAAACCACTCACCTTACTTAGTATTGCCTTATGGAACTCAATGACCTTAGATAATGGGGTATAAGGTATTGGAACGCCCGCGTCTCTTTTCTTTCTAAGTATTTCATAGTAGGAGTCAACAATTGCTTGGAAGTCCTCGAAGAATTGAAGCACGTCACTAAGCTCGAGAGATGCCATGGCCTCCTCCTCAAGCACCTTACCCAACTTAACCATGTACGCATGCAAGTTCTTCAATATTCTCAATGCTCTATTCTTCAATTCCTCATCATCAACAAGCCTCCTAACCTCGGCAATAGATGCCATAATCGACGTGAGAGGTAAATTAACAGTGTTTATACTGCTAATGGCATCCGGCAGGTTATGGGCCTCATCAATTATTAAGATGCTATCCTCGATATTGACGTTCAACGTTTCAGGCTTATTAATACTAAATATGTAGTAGTAGGTCATTATACCAACCCTAGCCCTCGCCAGGTAGTCCTTAGAAATCTCGTATGGGCAAACATTGAGTGAGCAGAGTGATTGTACGTACTCATTGACATTACCAGCGTCTTCTAACACATTAAGCATTATATTGCTGATGTCCACCTTCTTCGTGTTTATATAGTAGGGGCATTCACCACTTGACCTGAGAAACCTGCATTCCTCGAGGAATTCCTCATACGGTAATTTACGCGTGCTCACCATGCAGCACATGCCTGGTCTATTCCTTATGATTACAT
>LOCH01000066.1 GCA_001516765.1 Vulcanisaeta sp. MG_3
AAATGCCCGTTAATTATTAGATATCTTTAATCTATTTTATTAAATAATGGATGATGATTGGTGTTTAAACAATTGTTTAAACAAATGATTATTATTATTATGCGAAAGCTTTATAAATGTTTCAATAAACGATGGAACAATGGAGGTCAAATCGGGAGTTTTCCTAAGGGAGTCCACGGGTTTGGTTAAGGAGGCTGGTTTTTGGGATGCGGTCTCAATAAACATCGCCAACATGTCGATTGGCGCCGCCCTTGGAACTGTCGGTTTCACATTAATGGCTTTGCCGAGTTTGGTTGGCGTTAACCTTGTGTATGCGTCGTTGTTGGCCTTTCTACTATCCATACCACAAATAATCGTCTATACGCTATTGACAACCCTAATACCACGAACGGGTGGCGACTATGTGTGGCTTAGTAGGGCCTTTGGTCCAAGGCTTGCCTGGTTAATAAATGGTTTGGTTATGGCGTTTGTGATACAGGCTTTGGCCTATTATGCATTAATTGCCATAGCCGGTGTTTTCCAGCTCGAGTCAGTGTTGCCCTTGCTTGGGTTCAACGTGACGTTCAATACCTGGTCGATGATAGGCGCGGCAATAGCCTTCTTCGCCGTGATAGTTACGGCCAACATATTGGGTACTAGGTATGGGCTTAGGCTCATGACCATCTTAACCTCAATATCCCTGTTAGGCCTTGTCCTAGCCATTGCCGTGTTATTCATCACACCGAGGACTGCAGCCATAGCTGCGGTGAATAGGTTGTTGCCAAGTGGTTACTCGTACACATCATTATCCAGTGGTTATAGTGGTCCTTACTTCACATGGAGTGGTGCCTTCATGGTCATACCGTTCTTCGCCCTGTACGTCTACCCATGGTTGATGGCAGGTCCCGCAATAGCATCCGAGATCAGGGGTAAGTCAGCCATTAAGTTTAACGTACCTACTGCTGCGATTACAACAATGATCCTGGCGACGCTAGGTTTCGAAGCCCTCTACTATTCGCTAGGTTTCAAATTCACTACAGAGGCTCTCGCAAACCCCAATGTTAATGCAATCCTTAATTTCTGGACCGTGGCCATGGCGATTTCAAATAATGCAATTATTAAGTGGCTCATAGGCCTATCCTCGGTTGTTTGGTACCTGGCTGTTTTGGCCTATGGTGCAATCGTCGTCGTTAGGTACTGGTTCGCCCTAGCCTTCGACAGGGTCTGGCCAAGCGCATTTGCACAATTGAGCCCAAGGTTTGGAACACCAATATATGCGCATATAACGGATTTAGTAGTGACTGCGGTATTGATAGTGGCTACTGGCATATTCTACCAAACGTTCACGGCATTGTACGGCACTGAGGTTGGTCCATTAACCTACCTAGCCCTTGTGGGTATCGCCGCGGTAATCATAGCAATGAGGAGGAGGGAGCTAAGTAATAGGGTCAGGATTGCCTTAGCCATATCCGGTGTACTACAATTCCTGGTTTTCCTATACCTGGACTACGAGTTCCTGGCTTACCCACAGATATGGGGAGGCAATTGGTTGGCATATGGCGTGATAATGGGCGCCTTCGTACTGGGCGTGGCGGCCTACATGGTCTCTAGAGTAATTAACCTTAGAAGGTATGGTATAGACATATCAGTGTCCTACATAGAGATACCGCCCGAGTGATTAAGAATGGAATCTGTTGATTTAATCATTAGGGCTAAGTACGTAATAACAATGGGGAATCCATTAGTTATTGAGGATGGTGCCGTGGCCATTAAGGATGGGGTAATAGTCAGCGTTGATAGGGCCGATAGGGTAATGAGCAACTTTAAGGCTGAGGAGATCATTGAGAGAGGTAAGCACATACTGATGCCCGGGCTAATTGACGCCCACACCCACACACAGCAGGTTTTCCTGAGGTCATTCGTAAACGATAGGAGGCTCTCACTGCCTCAGATTTGGACAAAGCTCTTAATACCCTTCGAGGACCTACTCACGGACGACCTAGCCTACCTATCAAGCCTAGTCAGCGTAGTCGGTATGGTTAAAAATGGCATAACCACCTTCATAGAGGCTGGCGCACCTAAGCCTCTCGAATTAATTAGGGCTGTCAATGAGGTTGGTATTAGAGGAATTATTACGCCATCAACCTTCGACATTGGCGAGAACAAATTATTAGATACTAAGGAGGTCATTCCGTAGGGTTTGAGGATTTATTACCACATGTAAACGATAGGGTTAGGGTTTGGTGTAGCATTAGGCAGATCATGATGGCATCTCTCGAATTGCTAATGGGGTTAGGGATTTCTGCCTAAGGCATGGTCTTGGGATTACGTACCACATGGGCGAGTACCAGGGTGAGATCGATTACTCATTCATGAAGTATGGGAAGAGACCGCTGGAGGTTTTCGACGAGCTTGGCTTAACAGGTATAAAACCAACCGTGATAGCCCATGGTGTTTACCTATCCATTAAGGAGAGGGACATCATTAAGGAGAGGGGGTTAGGGATTGCGTGGTGCCTAACCGTGGACTCCATATACATAGGACCCCATTGGTTACCCCTATTCGGTGATTACATGTTCGGTATTGGTAGCGATGGCGGTGGCTTCACAGATCTGGACCTATTTCATGAGGCTCGGGTGGCCAGGGCTGTGGGTAAGGCATTAACTATTGGTATAAACTATGATAAATCATCATTCAACACTATAACGTTAATGCGTGCACTAACGGGTTGGGGTGGTCGTTTAATTAACGATAATGTTGGCGTCATAAGACCTGGGTATAGGGCTGACCTCGTAACGCTCAGGCTTGATGATCCGAGGATCCTGCCCATATATGACCCAGTGGAGACCGTAATAACGGCTTTAAGTGGCCGTGATGTTAATGATGTATTGGTTAATGGGGAATTCATAGTTAATAATAGTAACCTTGTCAAGGTTGATGAAGTGGAATTGATCAATAAGATATACGATGCAACACCGACAATAACTGATAAGCTTAGGGAGTTTGGTATGTAATTTATTTTCGTTTTACTTTAAATAAACAATAACCTGGTTAAAAGGTATGTCATATTTTAAGATCTGGTTCATACTATTTAATTAAGGTTTGTGATTAAGACCTGTAGAATTACCGAGCTAGCCCTCGGTATGAGTTAGTTTTTTAAGGTTATAACATACCAATCGTTAGAATGGTGCTGCTTAAAACCATATTCTGCTGCATTGAATTGCTTGTATTTAGCATATTGCTGGATTACTAGGGTCACTCACAGGGCTTGGAGGTGGTACAGTACTTGTGCCGCTATTAACCCTATTCCTCGGTATACCGATAGCTTACGCCGCGGGTGCATCATTGATATCGACAATAGCCACATCCAGTGGGGCGGCTAGTGCGTACATTAGGGATAAGATAACGAATGTTAGGATTGGTATGGGGCTTGAGATAGCCACAACCACGGGCTCAATCGTGGGTTCACTCACGGCAGCCTTTGTTTATAGCCATGGTCTTGCCTGGATAGTCTATGTGGTGTTTGGAATAGTGATATTAATGTCAATAATACCGACAGCCCAGAGGGGTAGGTACGAAATACCCGACCCAAGACCACCTGACTGGACAACGAGGGTCTTCAAGTTGTATGGTAGTTACTACGATGAGGCCCTAAAGACTGAGGTTAGGTATTGGGGTGTTCGTTGGTGGTTAGGTGAGTTGATAATGTTCTTTGCTGGTTTTATTAGTGGTTTGCTTGGTATTGGTAGTGGCGCCCTAAAGGTTCTCGGTATGGACTGGGCCATGAACCTGCCGATGAAGGTTAGCACAACAACGAGCAACTTCATGATAGGAGTGACAGCAGCAACGGGTAGCGCCCTCTATTGGTACTTTGGTTACATACAGCCCATGATGGCTGCTGTAACAGCAATAGGGGTTTTAATAGGTGCGATGTCTGGTACCAAGATTCTCGTTAGGATAACGAACAAGCAGGTTAGGTGGGTCTTCCTGGCAATACTTGCCTTCCTGGGTATGGAGATGCTCCTCAAGGGTCTATACATGGATCACATAATAACGATACCCGTGGCGACACAGTACGCATTGAGCCTTATATTCACGGCAATAGTTATGTCACTGTTGTATTACCGCTATGGAGTGCTTGCCCGTAAACCAAATAGAGAGGGCGTGGTTATGGGTGGTGGTAATGCCTAGGTGGGATATGGATTACATAATCGGGTTGACGCTTAGGTATGGCGTTATAATAAGCATAGCCCTAATACTAATAGGTATAGTTCTGTTTCACGTTAAGGGCGAGGCCCTTGGATGTAGTGAAAACCTAGTCATGTCACCCACATCTCCAATAAACACCACAGTCATACCCCCAGGCTATGCATTATCTAGGTTGCCTTACCTGGATCCATTGTCATTCATAATCTTAGGTCTCATGGTCCTCATAGCCACACCCGTACTTAGGGTTGCACTTGGTGTTGCATCATTCGCCATGGAGAGGGATTGGCTTTATGTGCTTATAACAACGGTGGTTTTCATAAACCTCA
>LOCH01000067.1 GCA_001516765.1 Vulcanisaeta sp. MG_3
CGCCGAGCCTCCTATCCATTAAGCCGCCAACCATTGGTCTGCCAGCCTCGTCGTAGGTTTCCGATGTGGTTATTTCCATCACGGACATTGACCTTATCACGTCAGGTGAGAGTAACGCAAACCTAATGGACTTGATAGCCTTGAGCGGTATCTCCTCCTCCCGAATCGCTACCCTCTCGGTCTGGGCCATTACCCATCACCTCCTACCAACCGACATAAAAACCTTATCAAGCCCTCCTCTCCTCAATTAAATCACCCAACTCAATTCTTGGGTATATGCCGAGACTCATTAACTCCTGAAGCAATAACTTGAATGCGTAGGGCACTGTAACCCTGGCAATCCTACCCTTATCACCATGTATTGGGCATACAGGCTTACCCTTATTCGTATCATACCAGGCTATCATACCGCAATCCTCGCACACATACATGGTGTACTTATCGCTCGACTCCACAAGCCTCTCCCTAAGTAATGCAGCCGCGCCATGGGCTATCAAGACGTCCCTCTCCATCTCACCAAGCCTAAGACCACCCTCCCTAGACCTACCCTCGGTTGGTTGCCTAGTCAGTATCTGCACTGGACCCCTAGCCCTGGCGTGTATCTTATCAGCAACCATGTGGTGAAGCTTCTGGTAATAAACAACTCCAATGAATACGTCTGCCTCAAGCTTCCTACCCGTCAATCCGCTATACATCACCTCCTTACCATCCCACCTAAAGCCTGACCGTATTAGTAAGTCCCTAAGCTCCTCCTCGGTAACTCCCTCGAATGGTGTGGCATCGATCATAACGCCTCTAAGGGCAGCCACCTTACCAGCCATTGACTCAAGCAATTGCCCAACCGTCATTCTACTGGGTAATGCGTGTGGATTTACGATTATGTCGGGTGTAATACCATCCTCTGTGAATGGCATGTCTACCATGGGAATCATCATACCCATCACACCCTTCTGCCCATGCCTACTCGCAAACTTATCACCAAGTTCGGGTATCCTCAACTCCCTAACCTTAACCTTAACAAGCTTATACCCCTCGTTAGTCTCGGTTATGACCACGTTATCAACGATACCCTTCTCACCACGCCTAACCGTTATTGATGAATCCCTCCTAGCACTGGATACCACCGTCTCTGTGTATACACCATAGAACCTCGGCGGCGAGGTCTTACCAATTAGAACCTCACCACCGGACACAAAAACCTCCGGTGATACTATGCCATCCTCATCAAGGTGGGCGTACGACTCTGGACCCTTGTAACCCCTAACCTCCGCCGATGGTATCTCTATCCTATCCTCCTCACCACCCGGATACCTCATCTGCTCCGTCTCATAGGTCCTATAGAACACGCTTCTGTACATGCCCCTCTCTATCGCTGATTTATTCAGTATGACCGCATCCTCCATATTGTAGCCTGTGTACGTCAATAGCGCAACAATCGCATTTTGACCAGTTGGTCTTCTTAGATATCCGTTTAGTTCCATACCCCTAGTTATCACTAATGGTCTCTCAGGATAGATCAACAGATGCCCTCTACTATCCATCCTAAATCTATAATTAGCGGCTGGGAACCCAAGGCTTTGCTTTGCCATTGCAGCCTCGTAAATATTCCTTGGTGATTGGTTATGCTCTGCATACGGTATTATTGATGCCACAGCACCGATCATCACTGATGGTATTATCTCCATGTGCGTGTACTTACTCATGTCCTCCTCAGGGTTTATAGCGACCAACGCATTCTCCTCCTCATCACCATCTAGATACTCCACAATGCCATTACTGATCAAGTCCGACCAAGACCACTCACCACTGCTCAACTTCTTAATGTGCTCAGGCTTAAGCTTAAGCTCGCCATTCTCGATTATTAGGACAGGCCTCCTGAGCCTACCACCGTCACAGTTCACCCTAACCTCATCAAGCGTCCCGCGGCGTATTCTCGCAACATTAATCTCATGACTTATCTGCCCCTCCTCCTCAATCCCTTATCGTTGTCACCAACTTATCAGGCTCCGTATGTATTCCAACCAATCTACCGTTTAGGTAGACCTCGGTACCCTTAATACCCTCCTTCCTAGCGGTTAGTATTGGCACAACACCCAAGTCATAAAGCAACTTCTCCACCTCATTCTCATCAACACCCACCGTTATTGTCGATAGGAGGGCTAAATTCTTAACCAAACCACAATTCTGGCCCTCGGGAGTCTCGATCGCGCATAACCTACCCCACTGGGTTGGGTGTAGGTCCCTTGCCTCGAAGTGCGGCTGTGCCCTACTTAGGTTTGAAACAACCCTCCTTAGGTGGCTTAGCGTTGATAATAGGTTTGTCCTATCGAGCATCTGCGAAACCCCGGTCCTACCACCTATCCAATTGCCTGTGGCTAATGCATGCCTTATCCTCTCGGTTATTATGTCAGCCCTAACCAACGTGACCAGGCTCGGCACTTTACCCCTTGAGTAATGCTTCTCAAGCTGTTGCCTCACGTCCTGAATCACTTGCCTAAACACAGCCCTGAACAACTGAGCCATTAAATCGCCAACGAGCCTAACCCTCTTATTCGCAGTATGATCCTTATCATCAGGTTCCCTACGACCTAGGTACATCTCTATGACGCCTTTCACCATCTGCCCAACCATCAACGCCTTCTTCAACCTGGCATCCTCAGTGGTGCCAAGGTGAGGTAGGAAGTATCTATCAAGGGTTTGCCTAGCCCTCTCAATCCTAACCTCCCTAGGTTGCCCAATGGCCACCTTACTACCTATGAAATCAAGCGCATCATCAACAGTGCTCGCTATTTGTATTGAGAATTGTAGTGATGGCAGTAACTCATTCTGTATGTCTGGGTCATCGCTCACAGCAAGGACTATGTCCTCGTCAGTCTCTAGGCCGAGCGCCCTCATTATTATTGGGAATGGTATCCTGGTGGCTACGGCTGGGAATACGACGTATATTATGCCATCCTTATGCCTTTCTACGGTCACCGTAGTCTTAAAACCAGCGCCGATTGAGATAACCTTGGCAGTGTGCGTTATGCTTGCCTTATCGCCCTTATCATAGAATGGCTTATTGGGCGCCAAATCCTCCTGCGATACGATAACCCTTTCACTACCATTTATTATGAAGTAACCGCCTGGGTCCTCGGGATCCTCAAGCTTACTGATTAATTCCTGCCGCTTAAGTCCGTATAGGTTGCAGTACCTTGAACGAACCATTATTGGTAAATCCCCAATATAGACCCTCTGCCTATCAACCTCCTCATCATTGACGTATAGGGCCATCGTTAGATAAAGCGGTGCTGCATATGTTAGGTTCCTCAACCTAGCCTCCATCGGGTAAAGCAGGTGCTCGCTGGCGTCAGCCTCCCTAACCCTTGGCTTACCAACCTCTATCTTCTCAAGCCTTATGTAGAGACCCTTATTTTCGGTCTCAATTACACTATTTTCATTAATTATTTCCTGCAACCTCTTCTCCACAAAGTCATTGAATGAATCGAGTTGGTGCTTCACGAGACCACCCTCCCTAATGAACGCTTCAACTAGGGTCCACCTATCGTCGGACGTGGGAAATTCACCACGTGCCCTCTTGGACCTAAGTATTGGTATTGGCACGGAGTCCAATGCCTTATCATGTTCAGCGTTAGGATTCCCCATGGACATCGTTTACCACCCCATGTTCAAATCACTATTTAAATCCTTTCCAGAATATTTTTTCATAAATTTAGTATTCATGCTTCGCCATAACCTAGGGAAGAACCTATTTAAATTATTTTGTTCACTCAACCAGGCACGACAAACCTGTAGGTGACAAACTCACCGGATGTATCAGACTTCCT
>LOCH01000068.1 GCA_001516765.1 Vulcanisaeta sp. MG_3
AAAATCTTTACTAACCCTGATTGAGTGGTTCAATGTGTAGGTTGTTTTCGCGACCTTGTGGTGGTTTAAGTGTGGAGTTCCCTGTTGGGTCTTCAATAATTACCGTGAACTTAAACCTACCCTTAAGGGCATCCCTAACCCTATTCTTAAACTCTCTCAACTTACTTACGACAGCATCATCGCCCTCATTCAGAACCTCCATACTATCCGCAACATCGAGTAATCTCAGTAATAATCCTTCCATAGTTGTTATCATGGCCTCAGCCTCAGGTCCTGGATTAATTTCAAAACCCAATTCTGGACTAAACACTTTAGCATTCTTCGACCTAAATATGTAGGTCCTATAGACATCCTCCTCATCCCTAACCTCATAGGTTATCCTAGAGGGACCCCTGGAGTTTAAGTACTGTATATCGGTTCTCCTATACCCACAATTATCGCATTGATTACTATACAATATTAAATCGCCAAATACTGGGTCATTGTAAAGGATTTCCATCACATGTAATGTATCCCTACCGCATACGGGGCACCTTTCAATACCTGTGTAGAGGACTCTACCGTTAAGTCCAACACTACCTTCATCACTCATCACTAAGCCATAAATCCCTCTAAATTTAAAATCTTGCATATGCGATACCCGTATTAATGCCTCCATTAATTCGCCCAAATCCTATATTCTTAATCATCATTTAACGAAAAGCCCCTCTTTAAATCAAGACTCGCCATTATAGCATGAATACAACCGTTTTCGACTTTGGTAGGAAACATTAACCATAATGAGTTAGGGAGGTTATTCTTAATCATTATCGTAGTCATATCGCTTTCCTTCGTTGTGTGAATAATACTTAAAAGGGAGATGGTTCATTGACGTATTTCGATGAGCACAATGACACCCAGCAGATGGCTTACGGCATTAGCGATAGTGGCCATATTAATACTTGTACTATTCATAATGGGCTTTTGGCAGGCGGTTTATACACCAGGCGCTGCCCCCGTATGTGCTGCGCCATTCACGTTAATGGAAATACTGGCGCTCATAATGGCGATACCCGGCGCGCTTTTACTCATTAGCTACCTAAGTAGGGGTGAGGTGAGTGATTTATTGTTGATGGTCTTTGCAGCACTAATTGTGGTATTCTCAATAAGCCTTTATCTTTTATCCACATCCTCATACGCGGGAATATGCTGAGGCTTAAAGCTCAAAAGTAATTCCACTCCCTGATTTACTGATGGATTGCGTATTTTGTAAAATAGTAAGGGGTGAGGAGCCTGCATACATTGTCTATGAGGATGAGTACGTGGTAGCAATACTCGATAAGTACCCAGTAAATAAGGGCCACACCCTAGTAATGCCCAAGAGGCATTACAGGGATATAACTGAGATACCCGATGAGGAGTTATGTCGTGTTATTAAGATTACTAAGGCCGTTACTATAGCCGTAATGAGGGCTCTAAAGGTTCCTGGGGTTAGGGTGGTTCAGAACAACGGTGCGGAGGCTGGTCAGGTTATTTTCCACATACACTTCCACGTAATACCAATGACAGGCCACATTAGCGGTAGGCATTACCTAACGGATGAGGAGGGTCGCGAGGTGTCATCCGTATTATCTAGGGAAATTAAGGAAGTACTTAATGATTTATGAGAAGTAACTTTTTTATTTTAATTGACGTATTATAATGCGATGGAGATATTTGGTTTAACCCTAACCCAGATAGTTAGCATAATAGGTTTATTCATTCTTGGGTTATTGGTTGGTATATTGATAAGGAGATTGCTGAGTGTAGCCCTGATATTGCTAGCCATAGTGATACTAGCCATGGCCCTGGGCTACCTAAGCCCCTCATCATTAGTCGCCCTACTTCACTACGCTGGCTATGCCCTAGCAACAGCATACGCGAAGGCCCAACAATTTATTAACGTAATACCTTACTCCTCATTGGCATTCATAATAGGTCTTGTAATAGGCCTTATACGTGGTTGATTGGGAAGGATCCGGGTTACCAACCGTATGTGAGAACCAGGGGATTTTACGAGAGGCGTGGCTTCACACCCATACTATTGGTCGACCCATACCCAGATCGGGGTGAACCCATGATACTCTATGCCAAGCCGATTTGCTAAAGCGAGGCTCCGCGTAAATCCATGATGAGGTTGGTGAACCCTAGCCTAGTCATTATTCGCCAGGTTACGCGACTAGAATAGGTACATTAATTAAGGATCGGCTTAAGTATTGATTAGTTTAGATACGTTACCTTAAGGTTTGACCTGTATAGAAAATCAAGGAATGAATCGAATGATTTGCTTGAGGCTCTTGGGCTATAGACCATGGCCTCGTTATTACTTAGAAATACGAAACCAGTACGTGAAGGCAATTCCTCAGTGTGCCTCCTCATCAATTCAGCAAATTCATTACTAGGGCTTGTGCCCACGACAATAACCCTCTCCTCACGTGAGTGATAATCCAAAAACCTCCTGCTTGGTATTACCCAGGGACATAGGAGTATTAGTTCCCTACCGCCCTCACCAAAAACCGTGTACACAACACCGCACCTAGCAACCCTACTGTACATGTATTGGCCATGGGGGCTCAGGATCCTCTTAAACGACCTGGCTGCTGAATCCTTCATCTCATGAATTAAGGCCCTAACCGCCTGAACATCAATTGCAGGATTAAGTATTAACTCGCCCACTGATCCGTCCAGGAGGCCATCGATCCTAGTTCCCGTAATAAGTTCTCTAAAATCCATGCCATAAATAGCCCTAAATAACCAATTAACTGGTCTCGCACCAAAGACGGCAGCCTCCACAGCCATCAACTCCCTAATGTTGGCGCTACTGAGGAGTTCCTTCACATCAGGTATTGTTATGTCCCCGGAGATCTCGAGAAGCCTTGGGATTAGGTATTCGGGTACGAACAATACGTCCCTGGACCTATGCATTAGAACCCCAGCCCTTATTAAATCCTCGACAATGTCCTCCGCGAAACCCATGAGCCTAAACTGAACCCTAAGCTCAATCTCACGTCCACCAAGCTCCATGTACCTGGCTAGGGCATAGGCGGCGTTGCCGAACCCCCTAATCCTACCCATAGCGTGGTCAGCCAATAATTCGTAAAACCTCCTAACCTCCCCATCAGCCCTATTGCCCAATGATGATAGTAAGTCCCTGGCCTGATTACATATTTCTAGGTAATCATTACCGTATCTAAGGGTTGCATCCCTGATTAATGCCTCATAATCTTCATCGACGTAATTAAGCAACTGGTAGAGGCATTCCAAGGTCTCAGTGCTACTTTGATTCGACACACCAACCCCCTTAGTACCAACTGAGTTAGCGCCCGGCTTTTAAATGCGTATTACTACATAGCTCATGTGAAACCCCACGAGTACAAATTCGTGGTACCACACGAGCTAGGTGAGGTAATGAGTATAATACGTGGTTTAAGCGCTGTTGATGAGGTAAAGGTTCCAACGTGGGAGTCGAGTGGTCATGTACTGTCTAGAGACGCGGTGGTGCCAATCGACGTACCGCCAATGTCTAAGGCGGCCTATGATGGTTATGCCGTGAGGAGTGTGGACGTGGTTAAGGTACCCATTAAATTGAGGGTGGTTGGTTCGGTTAACATAGGTACGGTACCCAATATTGAGTTAGGGCCCATGGAGACGGCATATGTAACGACTGGTGCGTATATACCGAGGAATGCGGACGCCGTGGTACCGGAGGAGTACGTGGAGATTGTTAGTGATAATGAGGTTTTAATAAATAAGTCAATAAAGCCCTGGGAAAATGTAGATCCAGCAGGGAGTTTCGCCAGGAAGGGTGAGGTCGCGCTTAGGGAGGGTACGGTGATAATGCCCTGGGACGTACCAGCCCTACTGGAGCTCGGGATTGGCGAGGTGTGGGTTAGGAGGAAGGTTAGGATTTACATAGTGGCAACGGGTTCAGAGCTTGTTGAGGCTAAGGAGCCCAGTGATGTAATTAACGCTATAATCAATGGTAAGGTGGTGGAGAGCACGGC
>LOCH01000069.1 GCA_001516765.1 Vulcanisaeta sp. MG_3
CAATAGCACCAACCCGATCTCCAATGGAGTATTAACCAGGTCAGTAACTAGGAGGAGTTATGAAAATGGAGGTATGGTTGGTGTTAGTAATATAACGGGCGGCAGTGGGGGTGCATTGCATATTGGGGGTGTGGTAAACAATACTGTGAGCAGTAAGGCTATTAATCAACATAGTTTAGGCTATACCTTACTAATGATGGTGGTTGTGGTTATGTCCATTGTAATCTCCATATCATCACTATTGATTACACTAGGTAGAGGAAGGTGGACTAGATACCCCGACTGCCTTGATAGGGGCATTTCAAAGGTAATTAGGGACATGGATATTAGGGAACCTGGTATAACACACAGGGAGTTGGGTAACTACCTCATTGATAGGGTTGGTGATGAACATATCGTCAGGGAGCTCATCAAGATGTACGAGGAGGGCGTATACGGGGGAAGAAGGGTTGACTGCAGGGAATACTTACTACTGGTTAAGAAGGTACTAAAGAGGTTGAAGTAGCGCCACGAATTACATAATCGATCACATAAACTTTATAAATATAGAACGCGTCCGCACGCTGTATGAGGGTTTACACATGCGCATTCTGCGGGAGACCAATACCGCCGGGTACGGGGATTATGTACGTTAGGGCTGATGGTACAGTGCTGAGGTTTTGTAGTAGGAAGTGTTTCGTAAGCCTGGTGAAGTACGGTAGAGACCCTAGGAGGCAAGCTTGGGTTAGGAAGGAGAGTAGAAAGGCTAAGGCAAAATCCCAAAAATAGGGAAAATACATATTATTAGGTAAACTGCGCCAACTACGTAATGATAATATACAAGGGAAGGCGCATTACCCTCGATGTATCTAGCGTAATCTTACCAAATGGTCACGAAATGAAGGTAGAGAAGGTCATATTCCCAAGGGCTGTGGCGGTATTGCCAATATATGGTAATAATGTGATCCTCATTAAGCAATACCGCCCAGCCATAGGTAAATACATAATAGAAATACCAGCCGGCGTTGTGGGGGATGATGAAAGGGTGGAGGATGCATTGGTTAGGGAATTAAGGGAAGAGGTCGGTGCGGAGATTAATTATTACGAGAAATTGTTTGAGGGTTTCACGAGCCCTGGATACTCAACAGAGTACCTATTTATTTACTATGCGAACGTTAAGGGCTTGGGTGAACCTAAGCCCGAGCCACACGAGGTAATTAATAAACTAATTATTGGTATAGGTGAGGCTTACGATATGCTAAGGAAGGGGGAGATTAATGATGTTAAGACCGCACTCGCGTTAACGCTTTACCTCAATCTTAAGGGGAGAGTTTAATTTACCCAGGTGTTTAACTTTTATTAATAATGGGGTTAACCGAGGAGCTTGTTTCCAGGGCCCTCTCGAATGTCAACATTGAGCCTAGGAATTTTGCTGCGGTTTACGTATTTAGAGGTAGTAATGATGTATTCAAGGCGTTGGTTGTGACGATACTCACGCAGAATACAAACGATAAGAACGCCCTGAGGGCTTATGAGAACCTGGTTAAGGTTGTTGGTGATATAACGCCACAGAGGTTGTTGGAGGTTGGTGAGGATGCGATAGCCAACGCCATAAGAGTTGCTGGTATGTATAGGGTGAGGGCTAGGAAGATCCTTGAGCTCTCTAAGGTTGTTATTGAGAGGTTTGGTGGTGATTTATCCTGGATTAAGGACTTACCCGTTGATGAAGCGAGGAAGCTACTACTTGAATTACCTGGTGTTGGTGAAAAGACCGCAGATGTAATACTGGTTAATTTAGGTAAATTAGCGTTTCCTGTCGATACCCACATAACTAGGATATCATTGAGGCTTGGTATTGTTAAGTCACGTAATTACGGTGAAATTAGGAGCGCATGGATGAGGATTTTAAAACCAGACCCAAGTAGGTACCTGGATGTCCATCTAAGGCTTATTCAATTTGGTCGTGAGATATGCAGGGCTAGGGAACCCAGGTGCAATGTATGTGGCTTTAAAGACGCTTGCCGTTATTATAATGAGGTGGTGAAGCGTGGGAAAAATAAGTAATTAATAATTGAATTGATTGATGAATATGATGGATTGCGTATATGTGGATAATCTAACGAGGACCTTTAACGGCATTTACGCATTACGCGGTATCAGTTTCAAGGTTGATTGTGGAGGTTCCATAGCCTTAATAGGGCCTAACGGTGCGGGTAAGACAACGACCCTCAGAATACTTGCAGGGTTATTAAGACCCGATTCTGGTGTGGTTAGGATTTGTGGTTATGACCCATTTAATGAGGCGGATAGGGCCAAAGCCTGTATTGGTTATCTACCGGAAGATGCCGTACCCTTCCTTAACCTAACCGTTAGGGAGAACCTAGAGTACGTGGCAATACTTAGGAGATTAGGTGATGTGAGGGGGGTCGTTAATGAAATTCTACGTTTGCTGGATATTGAGGACATTGCTAATAAGGTGGTTGCATCGTTATCACGGGGCAATAGGCAGAGGGTTGCCATAGCCATGGCAATAATACATAAACCCAAGGTTCTACTACTCGATGAACCACTCAATTACCTAGACATACCAACACAGGAGAGGGTTATTGAGATATTTAGGGATTTGAATAGGGCTGGGACTACGATAATAGTCTCAACGCACATTATGTCAATAGCCGAGAGGATTGCGAGAGATGCCCTAATCATGAATAAGGGAAGTATTGTGTGGAGAGGCTCGATAAACGAGCTAAACAGCATTGCAAAATCCAGTGGAAAGACTATTGAGGAGGTTATTGTTAAACTGCTTGAAAATTCAGCGGGTTAATTCCTTAATGTATGGTGTGGAGTCTATTTCCTTATAGCCATCCTTTGTTATTACAACCACGTCGACGCCCTCACCACTACCTGGATCGTGATATATAGCCGACCTGACCGCTCTCACTGCAAGCCTAATTGCGTCATCAATGTTCATATCCCTTCTATAACCATCCTCAAGCACGCCGAATGCCGTAGGTGATCCACTACCTGTTGACATAAATTCCGTCTCTCTCGTTAATGTACCGAAGAAATCGAGCATGTATATCACAGGTCCCTCATCCGGGTCCCAACCACCGAATATCATGTGGACTAAATAAATATATGGTCTGCTTGAGAATACAATTAGCGATGCGTAATTGGCCAGTGCCCTTATCGATATGGGCTTCCCAGTCTCTATCTTGTACTGCGCTGCAACAGACGTTAGTGCATCAAGCACCTTCTGAAGATCCGCAACACCACCACTCATCGTCGCCGCCACGTGATTATCAATCTTCCAAATCTTAACCCCCCTCTTCCTATGTGCAATGTAGTAACCAGCCGTAACCCTCCTATCAGTGGCTAAGACAACACCGTCATTAACCACAATGCCCACGGTCGTGGTCCCCGTCATCAACCTGTTAATACCCTCATGATTAGGACTCAGCATTAGGCAAGGGTTGATTTATTGATTAATAAAGTTTAGCCCAGCACAGCATTTTAACTAGGGTTGGATTCATTGGGTTTGGGCCCTCGTTCTCATATCTCTTACACAGGTCTCATTGGATGCCTTCCTCTGCCTCGTATTGCTCATTGGCTTCATAGTGGCACTCCCCAATGGATGTTAGTATAAAAGTTTATAAATTTTAATAAGGGTTTTGGTAGACATACTACACTTGCTTACTTAATAGTATTAAGAGGACTAGTAATGATAAATGACATCAAATGACGTAAACTCCATGATTTAACGGGAACTGTTGATAACGGCAATGAGGATGTACGAATCCCGTTACTTCATGGATCTCACAGCACCGAGAATCCTACATTACCTAGGTTGAATAATGCTGTGGATGTGTTGAAAAGTTGAACCTAGAGTAAATTACGTAATGCCTTCTCACTGAGGTTGCTGTTGAGGTTGCTCCTCAGGCTTAGTCTCCGCCTTCTTTTCCTCAGCCTCCCTTTTCACCTCTATCTCATCAATAAACACGACCTTGTTTATGTTTGTGAATCTATTGCCTATGTCGTCAGCAATCCTAGCCCTAATCGTGCCTATGTTCTCCATGAACAACGTTTCCACCGGGAGCTTTATTGTCACCACAGAGCCGTCCTGGCTTAACTCCACATTTATCTTCCCTGGGTCAATCCTAGGTATGTACTGCCTAATAAGGTACCTTATCTTATCCTCCGTGGTTTCGAGCTTCTTAACAACCTTCGCGGTAACAATCAACGTCTTACCAGCCAGCGGGTGGTTGAAGTCTAGGGTTACTCTACCACCCGTTATGCTCACCACCCTAGCCTGTTGGTTATTGATCTCAACAATATCGCCAACCCTGGGTAACTTACCATACCTATAGAACTCCCTTATCGAAATAACCCTAACCTTACTCGCATCCCTCTGACCAAAGGCCTTGTCCGGCGACACCTCCACAGTCACCTCCTGACCCTCGTTGGAATTCATTATTGCCTGCTCAAGGGGTTCGAACAACCTTGTTTCTCCAATAATTATTAACCGCGGCTCGTAAACCTCATCAGGCCTGTATATACCTGCCTCCTT
>LOCH01000070.1 GCA_001516765.1 Vulcanisaeta sp. MG_3
CGGTCGTAATATTGTTCCTGATTATTTCAGTTTCTCGATAGATAGGAGATTACTGCCCAATGAGGATGTTGATGAATCGATTAGGGAGATTGCGAACTACATCAAGGAGATTGGGGAAAAATTGGCGTGAGATCTGCGGTGGATGTTTATGTAATTAACGCAATTGATGCGGCACTGAATAGGGAGGATTCGATGCTAGTTAAGGGTTTAGTTAAGGCGATAGGTGATGTGGTACACCTCAGCCCTAAATTAATGGTATCGAGAACTCTAGTTGACACTAGGTACTTTCAAAGATTGGGTGTTGATGCGGTAACCTATGGTCCTGATGATCTATCATCGGCACACGGACCTGATGAATACATAAGTGTTGATGATATAATTAAAGCATCCAAGGTGTACCTAAGGCTTATTGATGTTATGCTCAATGATAGAACCATGCCTCACTAGGCAAAATGCTTTTATACACATGGCTCTTGATGGTTGTGAGTATGGCGAGGATTGATTGGAGCGTAACTGCTGAGGATATAATTAAACGGGTTAAGGAAATCTATGGCGCAAACATAACCGAGGATCAGATCGTTAAGGCCCTTGGTTATGAGTATAGGATTAGTTGGAAAAAAGCCGTTGAGGTTGCCAGATTCATTAAAGGATTCACGATAAAGCAGGCCGAGGATTACATGAACAAGGTGATAGCAATGAAGGCGCCAGTACCAATCAGGAGGTTCACCAAGAAACAAGCCCACCACACAACACCCTGGGAGGGCTGGCCGGTGGCTAAGTGGCCAGTTAAGGTTGCCAAGGCGTACTTGGAGGTTCTTAAGAATCTCGAGAACAACGCGAGCTATAGGGGATTAAGTGTTGATAATGTAGTTATAGTGCACGCAGCCGTGCATAAGGGCCGTAAGATAAGGAACTACATGCCTAGAGCATTCGGTAGGTCGACTCCGTGGTTCCAGGATACCGTAACCATAGAACTCGCAGGCGCAGAACTTCCGTCAGAGAACGTTCCAAAGAAGCTTAAGCTTAGGCAGAAACCGTACTAACGAGTCTTGAGATAGATCACCGAGTACCTAATTCCCAGTTTTCTTAGGAACCTTATCAGCAATGAATCATCAGTGATCACAACCGGGTTCTCATCCTTTAGCCTAAGGGCTAAAATTATGAGCGACACATCAGCATCGCTCAATAGCCTTGGTAGGTGATACCTCCTCCTGGCAATCCTAACCTCCTCCTCACCAATTTCATAAACCTCAATATTAAGCACATCGGGTATAGACACGGCCCTAACATCCTTGAGTTCATTAATTATGTAATTCGTAGTTACCAAGCGACCCAGGCTGAGTAATGCACGTAAATCCCTTGTATGGAATATGGCCGATGCATCGATTATCGCCACTTGCTGTTCACTCATGGTGTAAATAACCTCCTAAGTAATTTATCGTACATCCTATATTGACGTGTCCTAATGAACCTAATCTTCTTATCACCAGGTAGTATGCGCACCTCAGCACCCCTCTGTGCCACAATGCCATCACACAGTACGTGCGTTACCTCACTCGTCATAACCTTCACGGGTATCTCGAAGGGATGAACTATTGGAACCAAGGCCCTGGAAAACGGAGCAAGTGGGACTATCAACTTCACGGATAGCCTATTATCAACAACGGGTCCTCCAGCTGCCAATGCATATGCCGTGGAACCCGTTGGCGTGGCTATTATTACCCCATCCATCCTAGCCCTCATTAACTCCTCACCCCCATCCTCAACAACCGTTACGGTAACCAAATGACCTGGATCAACACCCTTAACCAAGACCTCATTAAGTGCCGTACACTCAAAATCAGCGCTAACGGCCTTGAGGATCAACCTCTCCTCAATTCTGTAATTACCCTTAACAATATTATCAAGAACCTGTGACACTTCCCTGGCACTCGCATCACTTAAGTAATTAACGCGGCCAGTGCCTATGTGAAGTATTGGTATATCCACCGAGTCCCCGATTTCATGTATAAACCTAAGTACCGTACCATCACCGCCAAGCACCATGGCCGCATCCACGCTCCGCGATCCATCCCACTTGGGTATACCTATATTCTTAACCTCTGAATCTCTTACGGCGTATACCTCCACACCATCACTACTCAGCCTATTCACTATTAACTTCGCTAGTGCGTAATCCTCGTACTTACCAATATACATTATGATCCTCATAATACTAAGCAGCGCTACACCACAGAATTAATAAATAATTTCTAAGGTCGAGAAGCTAGGGATTACGTAAGAATTACGGTAGAAAACCTTTTATTAGCCTTGCCTAATCTCGATTTGTATGTCCACGAAGCCGACGGAGGCAGGTTCGGTCAAGGAGGGTAGTTATTTGATGATTGATGGCGAACCATGCAAGATAGTTGAGGTTGAGAAGAGCAAGACGGGTAAACACGGATCCGCTAAGGTTAGGATAGTCGGTATTGGCGTTTTCGATAATGTCAAGAGGACATTGATTGTACCTGCCGACGCACAGGTTGAGGTGCCAATAATAGAGAAGTTCGTTGCCCAGGTTGTGGCTAAGGTTGGTGATTCATGGCAGCTAATGGATCTACGGAATTACACAACCTTCGAGATAGCTAGTAACCAGGTCGAGGAGGATGTTAGGGAGAAGATAGAACCTGGTATTGAGGTGGAGGTTTGGGATATTGCTGGTCGTAGGAAGGTTATGAGGGTTAGGTAAAATATCAAATAGAACCAACGAAAACCCTGTATTGATCAGCGCCTTGTAATTCCCTCAATACCCTATCAACAATTAACTTCTCCGGGTCTATACCAACCCTATTCTTAATGTCCTCGAATGATTGAAACGGCTTCTTCCTCCTTTCCTCCAGGATCTGCCAAAGGGTCTTCTTACCAATACCCTTAAGTAATTCGAGGCTGTGCATCTTCAGTGTTATTGGGCCAGCCTTGTTGAAGAACTCCACGAACCTACTCTCCTGGGTCTTGACTATCCTTGTTATGACCTCGGGAAGGGCGTTCTTGGCCTCGCTCGTTAACTCATCATAGCCTATCCTCCTAACAATCTTATTCACCTTATCCCTAGGTCCATTACCTATGTAAACCCTCTCACCCACGTCAGCGGTCACGTTGGGTTTCAGCGTTAACTCAAGTAATGTGAAGAATTGCTCGCCTATAGCCTGTACGTACGGTTCATTCCTGGGAAAGCCCTTCCTTATTAATGACGGGTCCTTAGCCAGCATTTGCTCCGGTGGTATTATGTCCAGTATGTATGCATAATCCTCCCTCTTAACCATAGAGGCATCCCCTTTAGGATTGGTTCACGTTCCTTAATAGGTTAAGCATATCCTCGATATCCTTATCGGTGAATTCCCTCTTCTCGGAGCCGAGGAGTATCCTAAGTTCCTCGGCTGTTTGGGGAAGTACGTTAACCACCTGTATAGCCGTCAACCTAGCCAAGCCAAACCTCTTCATCAACTCCGAAACCAACTCCCTAGCCTTGTCTGGGTTAACCTTGGAGAATTTCCTTAGGTAATCCAGGGTGTTGTTTACGATCTCCTCATTAATCCCACTATTGGATACCTTCTCCTCGAGAATCCGAAGTGCCTCGGCCATGGAAATATCCTCAGAATTAATGATACGCTTAACCACAAATTACTTCCTGACTAAAAACCTATTTAAGGATTTATACCTCGGCAGGAGAATACTTAAATATCGGGTTTTAAGGGTCACGTTGGGGTTTAGCGTGC
>LOCH01000071.1:0-3984 GCA_001516765.1 Vulcanisaeta sp. MG_3
GGTATTGAGGTTAATACCACTGTTTCACTAAAGCCCTGAAGCACGTATGGTCTGAGGAGACCCACTGCGAATAGGGAGATCAGTGCTGTGGCGATTAACGTGAGGACCAGGTATATGGTTAGGCGCGTGCCTTTCTTCATTGTGGCGTAATCGAGAAGTAGTATCGTCATTAATATCGGTATTGAGACTAGACCTGGCGTTACAAACGATGTCACCTCAAAGGCCCTTAAGTAATCCATGTACCAGAGGTATGTGAGTAATCCAAGCCCGACGACTACGCCTGTTACCGTAAAGCCCCTAATTACCTTACCGAGCCTTAAGTAATCATGAGCGAGTACGGTTAGGGACATGAAGAATGAGTATGCCAGCGCCATGAGGAGCGTGAAGTGGTGGGCGAAGAGTATTGCGGTGAATGCCAATACCATGACCACGAGGTTCTCACCGAACCTCTCCCTACTCGTTAGGGCGATGTATGTGGCTAGTATAAATGCGTAGAATGGGTATTGGGCCGCTGTCTCCTTCATGACTGATGAATCCACGAGAATCTTAACACTCAACACCGCAAATAGTAAACCCGCTATAACACCGGCTCTCTCATTATTTGTCAATCTTATGGCCAATAGCGTGAATGGTATTACTGAGAGCGATGCTAGGGCGCTCACTACGTAGAAGGACTGTAGTGGGTTTAGTCCTAGGATTAATTGGGACAGGGCTAGGAGTAGGTTAACCGTTGGCCACTGGTAATTATAACTAACCCTGCTCGGGTTCGGCGACGGCCCAAATAGGTAACCAGTGCTAAGCACCACGTGTGAGTGCTGTAGGTGGATCCAGGAGTCGGGTATGTAGGGTAGACCATTAATCAAATAATTCATTGATACCAATATCAACAAAACAGCCAGTGGTATCGCGGCGTACCTGCTTCTCGCGATTAATCCTTCTCCTCCTTCCTCCATACCAACTCCTTATTCCACAGATTCCTAATTGCTGCGGCAACAAGTATTGCCTGGGTCGTGACCCACGTTCTGAAGAATTTACTAGTTATGAGCAGTATTGCCCCTAAAACTAGCAATGCCGTGGGTATTAGCATGCCGTGCAGCACTGCAGGGAGTATTAGTGCCAGGCCTATTAGGAGTAGCCAGGGATTGACTATGTGGAGGTAGGTCTCGGTGAGCAATACGGGCATGTAGTCTCTGGGTATGCGGGTATTACCAATGATCAAACCGGCAATGCTCACGAAGTGCTGAACCAGGTGCTGGGCCCTCCTCAATCTCCATGACCAATAACCCCTCCTGGGTACACTCTCGATGCATCTGACATCCTCAGGTATTATGGCCCTATAGCCCATTAGGGCTATGAGACTTGCCGTATGGCTATCATCAGCACCAATGCGTTCTGGGAAACCACCAATCTTTAGGAGTAGATCCTTCCTATACGCCGCTAATTCCCCGTGGAATATTGGTGATGAGTACTTCCTACTCTCGGCAATTCTTAATGCACCATAATAACTCCTATACTCACCCTCAATTGCTACATCATCCTTGGGTAGTTTATTGCATGAAACAGCACCGACGCCATCAATCATCAACCACCTAACGGCATTTCTCAGGGAGTCCCTGGTCCACATGGAGTCCGCATCGGCTATTACAACGACATCCCCCACTGCATACCTAAGTGCCGTGTTTAATGCATGGGCCTTACCAAACCTCCCTCCCTCCTCAATAACCTTAACCTTGACATCACCGTGCTCCCCAATCCACTTCTTAACTAAATCCGTAGTACCGTCAGTGCTACCGCCATCAACGACTATCATCTCAAGCCTATCTCTTGGGTAATCCTGCTCTGCAATATTATCAAGGCGTTGATAGATCACCCTAGCCTCATTGTACGTGGGTATAACCACGGACACCCTAGGGTAATCATCAATTGAATCATTATTAATACCATAATCTCTGCGTAACCATGACCTGGCGACTCCATAATATAGCGTGGATATTAGGAAGTCGTGCCATTAATAATGCCAACCCGATGTATAGCAGCCACTGGATATATAGGCTTATACCCATTCTAAAGCACCTGGTACTTAGTTTCATTTTACATCTCTATAAAGTACTTAAGTTTTTAATTTTTATGGTCATAATCAATGATCAATTATGTAGCCAGTCAAGCTATACCGAAATACATATCGCGTTACTAACAGCCTCGCATAGTGGCTTTACGAATACTCCCTGACCAACGATTAACAAGGCCTCCCTGGGTATGTCCTTAATCCTCAACCACACCGCGTACTTAATGGTGTCGAAGATATTGGCAGCATCGGTACCGCCTAAAAGTTCCACTCCTAAACTCTCCAGCTTTCCCAATGCCTTATTCATGATTTCGAAGTAGTTAGTCCTACTTACGGAGTATGTTTCCAGGTTTCCATCCCTACCCAGTAGGTGCAATTCG
Source organism: Vulcanisaeta sp. MG_3 (assembly GCA_001516765.1). Lineage (GTDB taxonomy): Archaea > Thermoproteota > Thermoprotei > Thermoproteales > Thermocladiaceae > Vulcanisaeta. The sequence goes on from LOCH01000071.1 coordinate 2,446, forward strand.
ATAATAGATTGTCTGGTGACTGCCTCGGCTGTGGCGTAAACCATGAACTCCCCAATCCTATCCAAAGCCTCTGGGTTCGTTGTGTAGGTTAGCACGAGCATTGGCCCAATGGAGCCCCTCCACTCAAGGAGCTTAATCACGAGTCTCCTAACCTTGGCGCTTTTCTTCCAGTGTATCCTCCTAACGGGGTCTCCAGGCACGTACTCCCTAATCTCCCTAACATCCTCACCACCTGTTGCTGAGGCTTGTGCTAGTAATCCCCTGGCAACCTCAAGCGCTGCCCTGGCCCTTGGTATCACTGTTATCTCTGGGTGTATCACAACCCTTGTGGTACTGATGAGCCCTAACTCATCGGTTAAGGTAAGCCTTATTCTCGGCCTTTTAACACCACCAAGCCTATACCTAGCACTTGCGTTTAGTATTGCCTCGCCATCAATGCGGAGTGTGTTGGGTGTTATCTTGATGCTTCTTGGCATCGTAATCCTAATTAATGCCCTAAGTCTTGGTCTCGTGGTTATCGTTAATCGATAATTAATTATGGAGCCTGCGGTAATGCTTAACTCCCTGTCTGGTGTTAGGGTGATGCGCACCGTGTAGAATCTGGCTATGGAGAACATGGTCATGAGGGCTATGTATACCCCAGGTGTTGCCAGGTAGAGTGCTATGTAGGGTTTCTGGAGGAGTAGGGCTATGAGTGCTGACGTCATTATTGACGTTAAGTAGAACCACCATGGCTTATCATTACCCAATCTCAATGACCTATCAAGGAGTACCGTAGACAATACCACCAGGGGCAAGCCCATCGGCCACGCAGCCAATGAGGTTAGGGCTATGATTAATAGAGACAGTGGGGTTGGGTACCGGTTCCAATAAATCCACGTAATCAAAACCATGATTAGAGCTATTGTGAATAGGGCGAGGTTTCCTACGTACATCACTGCGCAGGCAATGGTTAGTGCTAATGCGAGGAGGCGTGGCCAATAAATTCCCCGTAATTGTTTCGTGAACCAACTAAACATTGCTTGTTACGTAATGGGGTACGGGGACTTTATTGAGGACTTCGTTGATCATATCTACCACAGTGACTGAGCCCCTATACTCAGGCCTAATGGCTATCCTATGCATAAGCGTTGGGTAGGTTGCGGCCTTAATATCGTCGGGTAATACGTAGTCCCTACCATTAAGGAGGGCTAGGGCCCTTGATAACTTGAATATGGCTATTGGAGCCCTGGTGCTTAGTGGCATTAGGAGTCTTGGGTCTCGTCTTAACTCCCTAACAATACCCATCATGTAGTTAAGTACAGAGCCATCAACGTACACATTCCTAACAGTGCCTATCATGCCCATAACATCATCAATCCTAACAGTGCTCATAGCTGACGCGAGCTCGCTCTCTATCTTATCAATACTTCCAACCACAATCGGCTCCTCCTCATCACCCACGTAGCCAACGTAGATGCTTGTCATGAATCTATCGATTATAGCCGGAGGCAATTGCTGGGTGTAGCCGATCTCAACCTCGGTTATGTTCATTGTTGC
>LOCH01000071.1:4004-6314 GCA_001516765.1 Vulcanisaeta sp. MG_3
TTGGGTAGTTCGAGGGGTACACCATCTATCGTCACCTGCCTCTCCTGCATTGCCTCCAGAAGTGCCGAGAGCGTCCTTGGCGGTGCCCTATTTATTTCATCGAGTAGGACGATGTTTGCGAACACAGGGCCTCTAACTAACTTTGACTCACCGGTTGGTGTGTATATGGCGAAGCCTATTATGTCTGATGGCAAGGTCTCGTTCGTCACCTGGACCCTCTTGAATGTACCCCCTATGGTTATGGCGAGTGATCTAGCTAGGGTCGTCTTTCCCGAACCTATTGGGCCTAGGAGTAATGCGTGTCCTTCTGCCAGTAACGTGGCTAGTAGCACCTGGACTGCCCAGTCATTGCCTACGAATACCCTGCTGATTCCATCCCTAATGCGCTTTATGACGTTAAATACCGCCTGGCCCATACGCGTAGCCCTACTTCTTACTCCTTATTAATAGTACTATTGATGAGATTAGTAGCGGTAGTGTGATTAATAGGTAATTGAGTGGGTATGTAAGCATCACGGAATACGCCGTATATAAGTATGACCTGGTCAGTAGTTGGGCATTGTTCATGGCTAGGGTGTTCTCCAGGTAAAGTGCTGTCCCATTACATAGATCCCTAAGTAATTCTGAATTGCCTGCCTCATTGATTAGGGAGTTCATAAATACTGATGGTGTTGATATGAGGATCACGTAGCCCCTACCCAATGGGATTGCGACTATTACAGGGAACGGACCACTTTCATTACCAGCCCTACTGAAGGGGCTCGTCTCAGCCAGTATTACTGTCCCTGGGTCCTCAATCATTATTGGGGTTGCGTTATCAAGAACTATTACTGACGCGTTTATTGGGATTGCGGGGTTACTTATGGCGAAGGCCAGTGGGAACTTGTTATTTACGTAATTAAGTGTTTGGTCCTGAATCACTGTATTTAGGAACCTGCTATTGAGCCCCAATTCCCTCAGTAGCTCATTACTCCATGGTCCACCATTAATCACAACAAGCCTTCCGCCACCTTCCACGTAATTGAGGAGTAAATCAGCTTGTGATCTTGGTATCCTTATTTCGGGTATTACGAATACTGCGCTTGCGTTTATCGGACCGTTGAGTGCATATGCTGGTTTTAGGCATATTGAGGCTGCGGTTGAGTATCCGTCCCAGTAGGTATTGTTTACATCGAATGGTGCTAATGATGGGCCTAGCGCCACCGCGATAATCAACACGACCACGGCAATTATTGATAGCAATATCCACCTCATTGTGATAGCACCTTAGCCAGTTCCCAAGCCCTTGCTACATCAACTGGTGTTGGTACTCGCGGTGAGTACAGGGCGTACTCGGCAATACCCACCAACTCAGACAGTACTGAGTATACCTGGGGATCCAGCTTTCCCCTGACGGCGGTTAGGTACTCCCTGAGGGTTTGTGTTGGCTTTAATTTAACCTCGGTCTTCATGCTTACCGTGGCTATTGCCTGGGATAGTGCCATAACCACCTCCTTGACACTTGGTATGTTTATCTTACCACTCGGTGCTAACTTAATTATTCTCTCCTCAACAGCCTTAACCTCAGCTGGACGTGGCGTCGTTATCGTTGCTGTCATAGGTAGGGTTGGTAATGCCTGCGTTTCCTGCTGGGGAGACCGTCTCAATCTGACTATGCCGAATCTTGCTAGGAACATCACCATAATTAGGGCTATGGCGGGTAGCGCAATCTCCAGTGGGTTTACCACAAATATACCGCGGGCATAGTAACCACCACCTATTGGTGGCCTTTGCCCAACACTCACAACTAGATCATGTACTCCCATACCGAGGAGTAATGGTGTTGCTAGGGTAATGGTTATGTTGGGACTTGTTAAATTCAGCGATATTGCGCTACCCCCCAGGGACACCGTAATTGGTAGCCCAGAAACCCAGGGACTCACATTGATGGAAGCCCTCACGGGCAACCCTGCAATGGCCACATTACTGACGCTTACGTTAGGTTTAGCAATAAGTGCGTATATCATTAAGGCTCCAACATAGGTCGTGGGTGCGTATGTCCCATTGGGTGTTACGTAAATGGATAATGAGTAATTACCTGGCAATAAATCGCTAGTTGGTATGGAGATGTTGAAGGCGTTGTTTACAGTGGTTATACTCATGTTGAGGTTACCAATGGACAGTGTGATCAACCTATTGGGTGGACCGCTTATAAACCCACTTACGTTAATTTGGCCGCCCCATAGTACTGCCCCTGTGTAATTAATTGCTATATATGTGGAGTTGTAGATAACCGTTATGTTAGTCACGGCTTGTGTTGGAAGGTACTTA
>LOCH01000072.1 GCA_001516765.1 Vulcanisaeta sp. MG_3
CCACACCGGGGCGTCTAGATATTGCCGAGGTCTCGACACCGAACTCCGAGAGTAATGCCTTAATGTCGCTTAGGAATTCGACACCCTGCTCAACCACGTCCTCGGCCTTGTGAATAACGAGGGTTGGTGGTTGGAAGGTCCTACCATTCCTACCAACCCTAGGCCTCTCCAACTCACTACCGAAGTATGCGGCTAGGAACTCGGCCTTAACATCCAGCGGCGCCTCCATGATCCACCTCGGCACTCTAAAGCCCTGGACAGCCTTATCACCAACGGGTACACCCAACGCCTTAAAGAATGTGAATAGTGCTATGGAATTCACAAAGACAACGTAGGACCTACCCCTAATCACCTGGGTCAACCCATTGCTCCAGGTAACCGTGCTCTCCCTATAATACTCGTTAACCCTTGAGGCCCTAAACCCAAGCTCAGCCAAATCCTGGGTTATTTCCTCGAGGTCCTCAAGGTCCCCACTAAAGGCTATCCTACCCTCATACCTATTACCACCTCTAACGTAGCTTAACGACCCATCACCAAACAGATGCCCGACAAGCCTGGCAATCCTATAGATATTCCTATTATTATACTTAAGTGGAAGTAGGCCAAGCCCCCTGAGCTTACTTATTATTTCATCAACCTTCGAATTCGGCGGTGCAGCCCTCCTAATGTCCTCCTCAGTCAGTACGACCCTATCATCGTTAGGGGCTGCGGCGTCGATAGGCTCCCTGGGGTACACGGCAACGTAATCGCCAGGCCTCACATCCTTAAGCGGAATCACACCCCTGCCAGTGTATATTGGGTGATCCCCACTGGCTATCAGTCTCCTACCATAGATGGTCCTCAACTCGTAAACCCCATCCTCCTTAAACTCCTCAGGCTCTATGTAGAAGAAATCAACCAGTCTCGTTTCCTCAATGGCCTTATTATCTCTGTTAAGATGTATTATTGTTACGTCACGCCAACGCCCATCAAGACTTACGATGCTAGTCGCCACCCTGGGCGTTAGGTTAATCCGCGTGTCCGGCGTGACGCATTTCCGCACGGCTGCGTTTGGTTTCTTGCCTCCACACCTACCTTCTCCAGTACTATGCCTCTAGCCATCGGTGCGCCCTCCAGTGGGTCAAACTTCTTGGCTATGCCCAGGGCTCTTCTCTTGTAGTATGTGTCGCTCCACCTAAACATCCTCCTCTTCTCCTTCAATCCTCTTGCAGCGAACATTCCTAGCGGCGATTTTTTACCTGGCATTGTGCTTCACGTTGATTTAAGGGCTTATTTACTTTTTCCTCACGTTATTGCCCCTGCTCCGGCGACACTATCCTTATTCTATCAATATCGAAGTACCGCTTTGCAAGTAACTTTGCCCTGTTTATGTTTTTACCCTGCTTCCCAATTGCTATTGCCTTGTCCTCACTATGAACCGTAGCTACTGCGACACTACCGTTGTTTGGAAGCTTTGTTATCTTGACGGATATTACCCTGGCTGGGTATAGGCTGTTTTTAATTAATTCCTCAGGCGTTTCGCCATACTCAACAACCTCCACATCCTTACCCGTTAATTCCTTTAATTTCCTGATGTTTATTCCATTCTTACCGACTGCGAGTGGCGCGAAGTTTTTATCGACTATGAAGATTATCCTGTTGTATTGATCATCAATTACAGTATCCCTAGGCGTTATGCCAGTTATCTTCTCAAACAATGCCACATACCGAATCTCCTCCTCCGTTAACCTAATGCTTGGCATGATTATCACCCCCACGTTGACTAACAAGAGCTAATATATTGCTTTCTCCTGGATCGATTATGGCTATCGTTGATATTTTGAACGGCTTCCTAACGGCTGCGCCCAGATCCCAGCTTGATCCTTGGAACACGTAAATGGGTATATTAGTTATTTTAGCGTAGTACTGCACATTGTTCGCTATCTCCGCAGGCGCATTTGATGCTAGTATTACAAGTTTTGCTGAGCCATCCATCACAGCCTTTATCGATTTCCTATAACCAAGTATTACCTTACCTGTGCTTAGTGCGACCTGGAGTTCTCGTGAGATATCAATCATTCAAGACAGCCCTGAAGAAACACTATTTAAACCTATTGCTAACGTGGCGCCTTAATATTATGTTATTCGAATTCCATTAGTAATTGAACTATACCAGTACCAATCGGTATATACTTACCAGCAAGGACACTCTCGACGACACCCCTAAATTGCTCGTTCTCACCCCTTATTGATGCCTCCACAAGATTCTTAACAGTAACCTCAAAGGCAGCCCTAGCCAATGGACTCTCCTTCTCACCAACAACACCATGCCTACCAACCTGCCTAACCCTACCTGTCCAGGTCATTACATCGGAGATAAGCATCAAGTGCCTTATATCTGTGTCCAAACCCTGTTGGTCGAGGACCTTCTTCAACTCCCTCATAATGACAGTCCTAGCAGCCTCGATTCCGAGTACCTCGGCAACCTCGTGAATATCGTTGGATATAGTCCTCCTATAATCAACACCGTCTAATGTGAGTACGGCTTCTAAGTTCGTGCCCTCGGTCTCTATGATCCACTCACCATCCTTGTACCTAACGAGTGTCTTCTTAACATTCTTAATACCAGCCAACCTTGTCTGCATTATCTTATCCCTAACCCTCCTCAGCTTAATAATGTCGGCGTTTTCCAACGTGATTCTAATAACATTACCTTCAAACTCCACCTGGGCACCCTTACCCTTAATCCTCTCCACAACCTTCCTAACATCATCCATACTCAACCCCCTCTGTCTCAATTCATCCTCATCAATCTCTATTGTTATCTGCGAATTTATGTAGTCAATCTCAACGCTCCTTGCCACATTCTCTATTGTTGTTAGTTGAATCCTGTAGGCAACCTCCTGGGCCTTGTTTGGATCATTCCTATGTTCCTCGTCTAGGTATATCGTCATCATGGGAACGGAAGGCTTCCTCCTTGCATCAACAAGCTCTATCATTCTAGGCAAACCAAGAGCCATCGAGAACTCCCTAAGGCCTGCGAAGTGGAATGACCTAAGTATCATTTGCGTACTTGGCTCACCAACAGATTGCGCAGTGACTATGCCAATGGCTTCGCCTGGATCAACAAGCATTTTATAATACTCATTCACTAAAATCTTGATTAGTTCCACGAATTGTTCCCTATTTAACGGCTTATTTGCTAATTTATTCCTTAACTCATCAATTATTCTCCTAGGTAATATGCCGGCCAACTGGACTAAGACATTATTCAACTCCTCCTGAGTAACAACGTTCGTGCCTGACATATCCATCACCCA
>LOCH01000073.1 GCA_001516765.1 Vulcanisaeta sp. MG_3
TATTATCAATGGAAGGTGCTGACGCGCTCGATGACCCATACGACTTACTGCTTATTCAAAGGCTTGGTGTTAGGGCCCTGGGGATTACCTGGAATTTCGATAATAGGTACGGGGCGTCATGCATGACTAGGAAGGATTATGGATTAACAACGGACGGTGAGGAACTTGTTAGGCTTGCCAATGAACTCGGTGTCATAATAGACCTGGCACACGCAAGTAGGAATACAATGATTGATACACTCAAGATTTCGAGGAAACCCGTAATAATAAGCCATGCAAACATACGCAGTGTTCACGATCATGTTAGGAATGTCGATGATGAAATCCTCGAGTTACTTCACAGTAACCACGGTGTTATTGGAATAACAATGATAACATCAACAATCGGCCCAAGGCCCAACATAGATTCACTTGTTAGGCATGTATTATATGTGTACGAGAGGTTTGGGCCTGACATTATTGCGATTGGTACGGATTTCCTGGGTATTGAGAGGACGCCTGAGGATCTAACGAACATTGGTGAGATCAATAAGTTATTGAATAAGTTAATTGAGTATGGGTTAAGTGATAACGATGTTAGGAAGATCGCCTATGAGAATGCCCTCAGGGTAATTATGAGCAATATTTAATATTTAATTTTAAATGGGTTAAGACCTAGTCTTGGCCAGAACCACCACTTGCCTGCCCTGTCTGTGTCCCTGATGTTAGAAACTGAATGTATTGTAACCTATTCTTCTCATACTCATCAACGGGAACGGGCTTTAACTTAGAAAGTATCTGTGGTAATGTGGTATACTCCATCTCCTCAGGCGGTAATCTATGAGGCATGACAGGGCCCATCCTCCTGATATAATCAGTTATCTGAGCAGCCAACTGCCTACTATAATCAAAGGCTGGATCGTCAAATAGATCAACAGGACCCTCCAGGTAACCATCATGCACCTGGAAACCTATAGCTATCACCTTGGGAGGCCCGTCAAACCTCGTCATCTTAGGTCCAAAGGCTATTTTCTTATCGGCATCTATGCTAACCATCCTCGCAGGCATTAATGGACCCACGTGACTACCCCTCATCCAACCCTCAACAAGGTGCGGATAGGCGAAGGCCTCTAGGATCTCGCCAACCGCTGGTAAACCATGCTGCGCCCTAACCATGGCTACTGGGTCATCCTTACCAACATAGTGACCAGCGATTAGGTTTAGTCTCTCGACACTCGTTACCGATGCTTGTATTAAGTCGGATTTCCTGTATATCCTCCTTATTATGTACCTACCCGGAGTACCTATTAGCCCTAGTATGTCGTAACTATTCTCGGGCGCGTCGAGTAGGTAGACCTTACCCTCATACACATCCAGTATCTCAAACCTAAATCCCTGGTGCATTGCTGGGTCTATCACAAGCCCCGCCGTATTGAATGGGTCAGCAAATATCCTATAGAAGGGCAGGTTAAAGGCGCCAGGTTCCGTCTTATCTGCGGCAAAGACCACGAGAGGCTCGCTCGGTCTCTCCTCAAACTCCATCTCCGCAACCTGGGGACCCATACCCCTAATGTTCCCACTAAACGTGTCCTTAAGCAGGTCCTGACCAGCCCCGTAAAGCTTCACCTTCTTTGCTATGTTGTCCGTAGCCTCCTTAAATATTGACCACGCCAAACCGTGTATGTCGGGATTATTCTCACCCTTTGTGTGGGTCATGAGTAGTGACATGTCGTCACCAACGTTATACACGAAGTAATCGATTATCGAACCCCTCTTCTGCTCCTCCCTGAGTCTATCACTTGCGAACTCCAGAATCTTTGGGTGAACCCAAGCATGGCCTGGTAAGCCTCCGATGTCTGCCTTTATTATTGATACCGTTACCTTCATTAATAATCAATACTAAATCGCATTATTAATACTTTATCTCCACCAACACTTAATTAAACAACACCACTATCCAAATACCTAACAACGACCTCGGCAATTGCGCGGGCCAAGGGTGGCGGAACAGCCTCACCAATTTGATTAAACTGCGAATCCTTTGGACCAAAGAAAACATGGTTATCAGGAAACCCCATCAACCTAGCTTGTTCCCTAACCGTCAAGATCCTATCCTCAAATGGATGAACAAAACGAACACTACCCATAACCGTCGGCGCCGGCTTCCACGGATTGAGCCTCACGAAATTCCTAAACGAACCGGTTGCACCCCTAAACCTGTACAGAGCCTCGTCCCAACCAAGCCTCGAAATACCCCTAACCTTCCTCTCGCTAATTGTTACATACTCGTGATTAGGTATTGATGGGTCACCAGGGCTCGGCAAGTCACCAATGGCATCCCACACGGTAAATACCCTATTAACCTTCTCGGGCTTTATCGGTATGTTACTGATGAACACCCTACGCCTAATACTTGGTGTTCCATAGTCCTCTGCATGAAGAACATTAAAGAATATTTTTTCATAGCCCGCCCTGGCGAACTCCGTAACCAATGCTTCCTTCAATGGACCATCAATTATGTGGATCACGTTCTCGAGAACAAAAACCCTCGGTCTCAACTCACCAACTAACCTAATGAACTCCAACGTTAACCTACCAAGCTCATCGACATAAAGCCTATCCAGCGGATCCCTAGCCCTCCTTGGGTTTGTCTCCGTGAAAGCCTCACAGGGACTACCACCAATGACTACGTCTGGCTTACCGCCTATGTACTTGATAATATCGGTGCCGTTAATATCCCTAATATCGTCTAGGAGCATTACGGCGTTGGGGAAGTTGTAGCTATATGTCCTAGCCGCATTACTGTCAATCTCGACGCCAAGGGCTACGTCGAAACCGGCATCAAGGAAACCCCTACTGAATCCACCTGCACCTGCGAATAGATCAACAACTACGTAATTCATCACGAGGTATGGGGACTGCGTCTTTATTAATCCTCCTCCTGCTCACTCTCGGTCTCGTATAGGTTATCGAGGAGTTGCTTCACGTAGTCCTCCTTAAGCTCCTTCTCCTCCTCGCTTGGTTCCTCCTCCTTGTAGCTCTCAACGATGACCGCACTCTTCTTCTCAACACTCTTCTTATCAACGTATGACTTAGTATCACTACTTTTTAGCTCCTCCTCATAACCGCACCTCTGGCATCTAAGGTAAACCTTCCCCTCCTTCTTAACCGGTACCATCAATCCTCCACATCTTGGACAGAACTTCATGCAAATCACTGGAGACAATGGACTTACTTATAAACCCTATGGTTTATGTAACCCAAAATATTGCACTGGCAAAATGGGCGCGGTGGATTAGGTATATAAGTTGGTTGTGGAGATGGTTTGCGTGAGCGAGAATTGGGTTAAGGTCAATAATAGGGCTGTGAGGTATGTTGTTAAGGGTGATGGAAAGCCCATGGTCATGGTACATGGGTATAACTTCAGTGCGGACGACTGGATCAACTGCTGTAGTGATGGGTTGCGGGGTTTCAGGATATACGCTGTGGATATGCCCTACGGACCAAAATCAAGGAGCGAACATTTCAGGCCAAGGGAGCCCGATGATTACGCCAACCACCTCTATGGCATAATAAAGGCGTTAAATGTGACTGAGCCCATAGTCGTTGGTGCAAGCTTAGGGGGCGAAACCGTGCTAAGGTACTTGGCGCTGGGTTACCCGGCTAAGGCGGGTGTTGTTGTTGGCCCGGTCGGGGTGGATAGCATTGATTTAAGCAGAATTAGGGTTCCCGTGTTGGGTATTTGGGGCAGTAATGATAGGGTTTCCGGTAGGGAGAATATGGATGCCATGAGGAGGAGTGGTTTTAGGGTTGAGATTATTGATGGTGCTGGCCACCCAGCTTACCTAGATAGG
>LOCH01000074.1 GCA_001516765.1 Vulcanisaeta sp. MG_3
AGACTCGCCCTCAATGAGCTCCTCGCTAACAAACCTTAGGTTATCGAGCATCAACACCTCACCAGGCCCCAACCTACCTATCTCTTCGCGTGCCTTTGGTCCCATTACATCATCCACGAACTTGACATCTACCCCAAGGTAATTACTTAATGTCTCGACATGTTTTTCTAAGGATGTGAACTCGGGCTCCCCGGGCCTTCCTTGGTGAGTAATTACTACGACAGAAAGACCAGAGTTAATTAGGTACCTTATTGTTCTCGAGTGAGCCTCAATTCTATAATCATCAAGTATCTTACTGCCAGCCTTGTCTATTGGCACATTCATGTCAACCCTAACTAAGACCTTACCCTTTAGGCATAGGTTAATCGTTGGGAGTGAACTGGGTATACTGAGTAAACCCATACTACTCATTCATAACTAGGTGGTATATTTAAAATTTTCCTACCATTCTAATAATTATAATTATTAATAATTACCAAACCCACGAAAAAGCAAGCTTTTTAACTAAGGATTAGCCCTATGGCGAGAAATGATTAGTGACTATATGAAAGGCGGATTCAAAATAGTTATTGAGAAAAATAGGCTGAAGGAGTTAAAGGATGCCGCAAAGACTATTGAGGAGGAATTCGGTGTTAAACTCATGATTAATGATGAGGCAGGCGAGGTTATGATAATACCCAGCGATAACACGAGCTTTGATCAATTGATGAAGGCTAAGAGCATAATTGAGGCCATATCGTATGGCTTTGATTACGAGGATGCACAAAACCTGAGGAACGATGACTATGCACTCGAGGTTATCGATCTTAGGGATTACGTGAGTAAGGATAAGGCTAATCAAATTAGTAGGATTAAGGCCAGGATAATTGGTGAGGATGGCAGGGCGAAGAGGGTTCTTCAGGAGTTAACGGATACAAAGATAGTGATTGGGGATAAATACATAGCCATACTTGGTCCTTACGAGAATGTAAAGACAACGAGGAATGCCCTGGAGATGTTAATTAGGGGTAAGCAGCACGCAACTGTGTATAGGTGGGTGCAAAATTGGAGGAGAGAGTTAAGGTATAGGGAGTTGATTGAGAAATTGAACAAGACCTATCAGGAAGGTGAGGATGAAGGTTGAGGAGTTGTCTCCATCACCTTTACCTCCTCCGTTGGTGGCTTAGCAACAGCACCTGTTGGGTACCTCAAAACCTTTATCTTATAAACCTCAACCTTCCTGAGCGGATATATCCTCTTACCAACTGCGAATAATTCATTACTAACATCACCGTACACGGCAGCCTTAACAAAACCGTTAAAATCAACCTTGCTCGAAAACTCTGCTAAAGCGTTCATGAACGCCTTCCTGATAGCTCTCTTTTGGCTTGATTTGGCCCTGGTTGGCGTCATGGCTAGTATGGTGACCCTTAGGAGCGCGTTGTCTATCGTTTGTATGTCCTGTATTAGCTGTATTAGACTTGAACCCCTCCTTATCAGGCTCTTTATGTAATCCCTGGTTAATTCCATGCCACCAAACCTTGTGTACGCCCTATATCCCTCAACACGATCTATCTGAAACCTAAGCTTTATGTGTAGATGACTAAGATCCCTTGTTATATCAAATAAGGTTATTTCCACGGTTCTTCCAACCAATTTAGATGGTTCATCTGAAGGCACCTCCCCAATCTCTACACTGTTGAATAGGGCTGGAGCGTAAACTGTGAACCACTTCTTTATCATCCATTTGCCCGTCTTAACCTGCTTTTGCTCTGACACCGCGATCTTATCGCTGGGCGCACAACCCTTTTTATTTTTTTACCTTCATAGTTTATCGAGAGAACTCATCACAATCCTCACATTCCTAAGTAAGTCATCGAGTGTGTTGTAAACACTTAGGAACTCATCACTATTGATGTCATAGGATAGCTCGTAGACCAATTTACCATTATCACATCGAATACTTGACGATAAACCTGGCGGTAAACCAGTTTCATCAGGCATCAACGATCTCATCACTACCTCGCAGTCCTCTGCGGATCCCATCGGTACTACAAGCGTCACCTTACCTCTGATCCTCATTGAATAGACCCTTTACAGCAATTGAATAGCTGTGGCGTTTAAATAATAAGTCGGCATCCTTCACATCCTCATCAAATACACATAATACTTGGTATGGAGCACCTTGGGGTAGAAAGCTTTTGCTTTGTTTTTCGTAGTGAAAGCTCATCATTGAGCACAACCTATCTATTAGAGATAGTGGTTGACCATAATCAATACTAACATTATTGCCACCCTTAAGCACTTGGTTGATATAACTTCCTAGCGTTAACACATACTTTGTTACTAGGTTATCCGTATCCTTAACGCTCTCTGGATTGAGTATGGGACTCATGATGCCATTAACATACTCCCAGAGCACGAGCTGAGCCTCTATCGCCAGTATCGAGTCTAGCACATCAACGTCAATACCACCCCATTTCCTGTTTACAAACATAAGCTTATCCAAGTAATCCCCCCTAAAGTCTGCCTTAAGCACGAAGTCACCTAGGTACTTAAATAAGCTAAGCACCTGTTCTTCATTAAGATCCTTATACATCGCATCAGTCCTCTTGGCAATAGCCCTAACCAGGTTCTTAGCCTCATTCTCATTACCCGTTATACCAGGTATTATTGGGGAGAACGCTCTCGAGAGGGATACGCTTAAGGGTAATCTAAGGATTCCAGGTAATGCTGGGTAATTGTAAGACTCTGTGGTTAACCAACCATTAAATACGGATATATCGTAATTTGGGACTATTGTTGATTCATAAATTATTGAGGCTTCCAGGAATCTCATGGAGTCCTTACTTAATTCGTTATTTAATGATTGCCATATTAATTGTGGTAATGAATCTGTGTACTCAATGAAAATGTCTGCATTAACCCAATCAACATCGTGACCGCTCACCACAATGACCGCCTTATTATTTAGGTGCTTCTCGATCTTACTCATGCTCGCTATGGTGGGTGGATCTATGAACAACACCGAGTTGTACTTCTCTATGGTATCCCCCAATTCATTAAGTGAATTCAACGTGAGTAATGTTAGGTGCGTTATTAAGCCATTTTTGAATCGCTCATTTAATAATACTATCGATGCCAATAATGAGTTAATGAATGGAGGAACTATAATTAGTAAATTATCATTTGAACCTATAATCGAATCCAGC
>LOCH01000075.1 GCA_001516765.1 Vulcanisaeta sp. MG_3
GCTGAATAACCCATTTAAAACCTTACCAACATGATCGAGGATGGGGAAAAGATTTATTTCTTCGCATCCCCAATCTAGTGGAAATGAATGCTAACAATGAATTAGTAATTGATGTGGTTTGCGACAATGAGGTAAAGGCGCCGGGTATTCAGGGTGACAACTCAATATCATTACTTATAAATGGTGAATTGATGATTGATACATGCTCAAGTACCGAGAGGCTCTTGGGGAATATGAAGGCTATGGGTATCAATGCAAATCCTAGGCTCCTTGTTATCTCAACACCCATCAATCACCATTGGGGCGGTTTAGATGCACTGGCTGGTGTTGCAAAGGTTGCAATCCCAATAGATAATACGGTAAATAGTTTCGAGCTCAGGGACAGGTTAGATAGGCTTGGGTTCGATGTTATTGAGGTTGGTGGTAGGGAGAGGTTTAAGCTTGGTTTTGGTTCTGTTGAGCTTATTAGGGTTGGTAATAAAAGGGTTGGTGAGCTGCTGATCTACATACCAAGCCATAAATTACTGATAAGCGGTTGTGGATTAAATCTTTGGTTAATCGATGACGATCAGTTACTAAGGTTCTTTAAGGAGCTTGATATTAGGCATTTCGTGGGTGGGTTAGGAGCAACATCAACCAGTGAATATCAAGGGGTACTGTTGAGAGACATCATTAGGAATTTGGCATCAATTTACCCACTACATGGTACTGGACCCAAATTGAGGAGGGAATTGGTGAGTAATCATAGGAATGCGCATGATGTTGGTGCAGGGTCCATCGTGAGGATTAGGTGAGGGCAATGCAGTACCTTGGCTTGATAATAGTTATTGCGGCATGGTTTGCCCTAGTCGGCATCATATACCTACTCAGGATTCTTGGTGTTAAGATACCGGTCAGGGTTTACTACGGTTTATTCATAATGCTTAGGGATGAGGAGTTGGTTAAGGAGGTGATAGCACCGCTGGGTAACCTACTACGTAGGATACCTAGTTGGTTAATAATGGCCCTTGACCATAGGCCTATTCCTATTATCCATGTTCATAATTGTACCAATACCACTGACCATACTAGGCATAAACGTGTGGGGCTTACCATCAATGCTCTACCTAATGGTTAGAAACCTCGTGCTCATGGTCATAGCAGTCACACACAAATTAAGCCCTATCGAGACCGTGGAGAGGGGCTTCACACCATTGGCACCATTGATACCTGGAGTTACGATATCACTTTACACATTCATTTACGTAATAGTGGCCATAGGCCTCGGCATACTACTTCACGAGATGGCCCACGGAGCCGTATCGTCCAGGTTTAACGTGAAGATAAAGTCCGGTGGAGCCTTCGCCCTTCTATTCCTCGCCTTTGGCGGTTTTGTTGAGATCGACGAAGAGGAACTGAGGAGTAGGAGCCTTGCCGTAAGGCTTGCGGTGTACTCAAGCGGGGTCTTTATGAATATAGTACTTGCCTACATCGCTGTAGCCCTGGTGGGGTTAGCATTACTGAGTCCTCAATTGACCCAGGGTCTTTTGGGTACGACTATCGTGTATGTGGTTAATTCCACAGATGCGGCGTTTAAGACCGGTTACGTGATTACGGCGATCAATGGACACCCAATAGCCAGTGTTTATTCCTTAATATCCACCCTGGTTCCGTAAGTTCAGGTAATGTTACGCTCACGATGTATAACCCAGTCAATGGTGCTGTGATTAATGAGGTCGTGAGTACTAGGAATTTAACAATGGCGCTCCTGGGCTACTCAGCCCTTTATATTAGTCCGTGGAACATCGTTGTCGAGAGCAGGTCCTTCTATAACTTAATGTTTTGGATATACACGCTAAACCTCACACTCGCATTACTCAACGCATTCCCTGCATACCCACTTGATGGTGGACAATTCCTAGACTCATTATTATCAAAGGTTATTGTGAACCAATCCGTAAGAAGTAAGGTCATGATAGCACTATCGATTGTTTTCTGGTCCCTCATAGGCCTGACACTCTATTACACATTAATGACTGGTCTCTATAGGTTAATTTGATTTGATTGAAGAATTAATTTTAATATGCACTAAGGCGGTTGGGCTTCATTATGAGTAGTGCTGAGGTTAGGGTGAGGGTTAGGAGGGGTTTTATACTCGGCCTTGTAATCACAGTCCTACTCTTTCTAATGGGGTTTGTGCATGTAGGCGAGGCCTTCGCACTTGAGTATAGGGTTTATGGCTACGTGATTTATAGGTCAGGCGAGGTAGTGCATGTTAATTACGTACCACTTTACATCTACATGTGGAGGGTCTCCTCACTATTGTTTCTGGCATGGGTTCTTGTTTACATAGCCTATGTAATAAAGCCCTCAATAGTCCTTGATGCATCCGGCATCATATATGGCGTCTTCTACATAGTGACCCACTATATTTACCTATTCACAATAGGTGCTCCAGTGATTCTTTATCCATTTACGTACGTGCTCATAACCATAGGTAAGCCACTCCTCTACCTTGATTGGGGTCAGGTAATTGCTGTGATAACCCTTTGGAGATTTTTCGTAATTCGTAGGAGCATGACGGTGAAGTGAATGTTGGGGGATGTAGGGAGTGCCATAGCCTCGGTACTACGTAAGTTGGGCATTGATTGGATTAGGCAGTTTGAGGAGAGGGATTCCCAATTCATTGCAATTGCTAGGCTATGCAATGGGTTGCATGATGTCAATCTAACCCTAAAACTCACAATACTTAACTCATTAGTTAGTTATCAATTGGTGGGTAAGGGTGAGGATCACTGGAATTACTTCGCTAACTACTTCATCAATAATAAACCAGGAAACCTCTGTAGAGATTTCCAAAACTATGTATTTAACAGTAAATACCTGGCTAGGTACAGGGATGCGCGGATCAAGAGGGTTGAAAACGTTTGCCCCAAAATCGTTAATAGGGACCTCACGATATACGCAAGGGATATGCTCGGGTTGTGGAGGTTTATCACGAACACTGTTGGAGGCTCTGGCGAGGAGAAGACCGTAGTCTTCTCCGTAAAGATGTCCTACTACGTGTACAGGGCCTGTGGTTTCGAGACGGCAATACCCATGGAAATACCCATACCCGTGGATTACAGGGTTTCCGTAATAACAATATGCAGTGGGCTCCTGCCGATGGGCTCCTTATACGATCTCGGCAAGATGGTTAGGGAGGTCATGGTTAAGCGCAGGAGGGAAATCCAAAATGCCTGGGGTGAGATTGGTAAATTAAGTGGTATACCACCCCTCAACCTGGACTCTGTGGTTTGGGTCTTAGGCGGATTATTGATTAATTCCTCATTCAACATCAACGGCACCCTGGATGGTCTGAGAAAATTGGGTATTCACGAAAATGAGGATGTCATTGAACTACTTCACCTACTCGGCGGCCGCTGCATAGTTAAGTAGGTATTAATTACCAATTCCCTCGCCTCCCTATACGTTCGCGATAAGTTCTTATCCGTCTTGAATCGACGTAGGAGTTCGACCGCACCATCCTTTACTGAGATGTACCCAGAGGATGTCAACCTATCCATGATCCTCCTGGCGTACTCGTCACCGAGCCAATAAGAGATTAACCTATACACCTTCAAATACTTGAGTTTGGCTTTACCGCCTTTAAGCTCGAGCTCCTCAAGGAGTAACAACGCTAACCTAGCCTCAGTGCTCATCGACGTAGACCTCACCCCTGTCAAGATCAACGCGCACCGCGGTACCATCCTTAAGAGTTAATAATTCCCTTGGTAAATCCGTCATTATCGGTATCTGCGCCATAATTGCACCTATTATGAGCATCGTGTCAGCTTTAACACTAAGTATAACTCGGGGGGCTTTGCCGTACTTACTCAATTGGTACATTACGTAAGGGCCTACCGTAGAACCTCTAGAGCTTGGTATCGCCAAAACCTTACCTGCGATGCTTGTGTTGGTAATCCTTATGATACCATTCCTGCCATCAACATCGCCCAGAAAGGAAAGCGGTTCCCTATAAACAACAAGTTCGCCCTCCACAATACCGCTTCCAAATAATGTTTTTCCCCTCAAAATCATTACATACTCAAGGTATTAAGGCTTGATTTTTAAGGTTAAGGTTTAGTGAAAGTTCCCTTACTCAATCCTGATCCTAATGATCTGCTTGGTCTCCTCAACCTCATTCTTAGGTATCTCCCTATACGTTAACCACCAGGCATAACCCTTATACTGCTGCAGTCTCTTGGGGGCCTCCTCGACATTGTGTGGTGGTGGGTTTAGGACGTTCTCACCAATTAACTCATTATAGGGCCAGTTGGCTGGCATTACCGCACCGTACTTATCGATTAGCTGTAGCGACCTCACCATCCTGAGTATCTCGGGTATGTTCCTACCAAGCTCAAGTGGGTAATACAGTATTGCCCTTATCACAGCCTTATCATCGACTATGAAGACGGCCCTCACCGTAGCCGTCCCAGACTCCGCATGTATCAGACCCAATGCCTTCGCAACATTGCCTAGTGGGTCAGCGATTATTGGGAACGGTATCTTTACCTTCAACTCCCTCTCAATCCAGGTAACCCACTCAATGTGGCTTATGTCGGAGTCAACGCTCAACCCTATCAGCTCGGTATTCAATTTCTTAAAGTCATCGTAGTGCTTCGCGAAGCTCACAAACTCCGTTGTGCATACAGGCGTGAAGTCGGCTGGATGGCTGAAGAGTATGAACCACCTGCCCTTGAATGCGTCGGGTAGTTTCATTGGTCCATGGGTAGTTACCACATTTAGTTCAGGGAACTTCTCCCCTATTGATGGGATTGTGATTGGCATACGGTATTGGTGTCAAATTTAGTTACTTAAAAGAATACTCTAAGTTAATTTAAGTGAACTTGTCGATGGATTTTTATCATTTTATACATTAGTAAAATATTATATATTAATGATTCGTTAATTCACGTTTTATTTTTTGACTTAAAAACTTAATAATCGGCGTGCTAACATCCTTTGGGTTGTATGAGTAATGAGGGTTTTGCGGCATTAATGATATACCTTTTCGTAACCCTATCAATAGTTTTACCACTGATACTCATTCCAATGGGCGTAAACCTACTCTACGCAGTAGAGCTGGGCATAACCGCTTCAGTTATTGGTAAGTACGTATTCACAATGGTCGTTCTAATGTTGTTTCTAGTGATTGGTGGTGTATTGATTTATAGGAGTGGTAGAGTGCTTATGAGGTTCGTAATTAAGGACGTTGTTAGGGTTCTTGGTAATCACGGTATTTTCGACGTTTTCTCAATTAGTAGTCTGAGGTTGATATTCATGTTACTGGTCATTGCTTCAATAATTATTTACTTAATGAACGTGGAGGTAATCAGAATCCCTGGTTACAACTATATACCATACCTAATGATGAATGTTAGGGATAGCCTTACGCAGTACCTGCTCATGACCATGGGCCTACTAAACCTGGTACTGAGTGTATGGCTCGTGCTTAGTGTTGCTTATCTGCAGTTAAGAATAGCGGTTAGGCACCTAACGGTTA
>LOCH01000076.1 GCA_001516765.1 Vulcanisaeta sp. MG_3
AGACTACTTGAACTTGGTTGTTACTTCTCGATACCACCAACCATAACCAGGTCACAACAAAAGAGGGATTTGGCACTAATGGTACCACTCGATAGGTTGCTCCTGGAAAGCGACACCCCGGAGCTTGGTCCCAGTATTAATGAGCAATCAAAGCCAATCCATGTAAAGCTTGTACTAAGTGAACTAAGTAAAATACTTAATGTGAATATTAATGAGCTAAGTAGCGTAATAATCGAGAACACAATGAGGGCATTTCCAAGCATTTCACGTAAATAATCCAAGCATAAATAACTCCAGCATTCGTAGATTCATACTGAGATTCTGATTACGTTATCACATCAATTAATTGAATACGTATTCTAAATACACGGTTATGCATGGCGATACCAACACATTAGATTCATCAGCCCTGCGAGGGCGCATCATCAAATCACCTCTCCGGTCCTCATCACCTAATCTCAAGGGGAGGGGCGGGAGTTCTTATTCCTTCCCATTATTGTGAGACAACGGTAGTAAATTATTCTGTGATTATTCATCACTTAACCACAGTGGCCCTTTTGACGCTAATGTCCGAACCCCTAGCAATGAATATCTTCTTGATATCACTTAATTCCTTTAGAACCCCTACGTAGAATGTGGCCTCCATAAAGTCAGTCTGCTCCTCGAGACTTCTCGGCTTTCTCCTTCTAACATTATTTATAAACTCATTAATACCGACACCGTACTTATGCTCGAGGTCCTTAATCATCACCCTGAAGGTATCCTGCCTGTAATCACCGTAGTCGTTTATGCACGGCGGCGGGGGTAATCCAAGTTTCCTTGTTAGGTTGACTATGTATGGGCATGTTGATGGGTCTCTACCCACCGGGCAGTGTTCCTGGCACACGATCGTTGCGTATCGTAGTATCCTCTCGAGAATACTCACTGGTATTATCGCATACTCTTCATCTGGGTCGAGCTCCACAGCGCCCATTGTTGGATCGAAACACCCATCATGGTTCCTTAAATAAAACTTTGTTTAGGGTGCCTCAACCGCACTCCTTACGAGCCAACACACCCTCTGGCGTTGCCTCTAGGATATTGCCCCTCTTAATTACCAGGGATACCTTATTCCTACCCAACTCATAGCTTAACCACCTGTAATTCGGCACATCCCACACAACGATATCCGCCAGATAACCAGGCTGCAGTATGCCCCGATCCCTGAGCCCCAGGCTGTACGCTGCATTGACCGTGGATGCCATTAGCACCTCAATTGGTGTCATACCCAGTAGGTACGTGGCCAACTCCATCGCGTACTGCATGTTTAGGGACCAGGAGTTGGGGCTGAAGTCAGAGCCCAGCGCGATTGGTACACCAGCCTCCCTAAGCGCCTTGACTGGCGGTCTCCTGTTGGTCATTAGGGATAGTACTGTGACGGGCAGTAGCGTTGCTACGGTACCTCTTGATGACAGTAACTTAGCGTTTTTCTCGGGCATATTGAGTAGGTGATCCATAGATGCTATGTTGAATTCATTAACCAAGTCGCTGCATCCTATGTAGGCTATCTCGTCAGCATGAAGCCTAAGCCCAAAACCTCTGGCGTAGGCCTCCCTCATGATTTCCCTCGTCTCCTCAACCGTGAATGCACCCTCATCACAGAATACATCCACGAACTTCGCGAGACCCCTAGCCACATTAAACGACTCTATTACAGCCTTTACGTAATCCCTCCTATCCACATCCCTGGGTGGTACGTGGATTAGGTATGTAGGTACTACATCAGGTGGTACACCGCCTATGGCATTATTTATAATCCTCAGGAGCCTAACCTCCTCGCTTGGTAATAACCCATACCCGCTCTTAACCTCTATCGTGGTGGTTCCGTACTTAGCAACATCGAATAACCTCCCGAATAAAGTCCTTCGAAGTTCATCATCTGTGGCGTTCACCGTGGCATTGACAGTCTTGTAAATACCACCACCCCTCCTCAAAATCTCCTCATAAGGCACACCCTGCAGTTTAAGTTCGAGTTCATCCTCCCTACTACCCATAAATAACAAATGGGTGTGCGGGTCAACTAAGCCGGCCGTGACGAGGGAGTCCTCTGCAGGTACTCTACATTTACTATCGTACTCCCTACTGATCCTATCCCACGGGCCAACATCCACTATGGACTCATCATCCACAGCAATTCCCGCATCCTCCATTATCAAGACATCGTCACCGTACCTCCAGGGCATCGATTTCGCAGTCACCAGTTGACCTATTGGGCCTATTAGTAGCGAGACCTCCCTCATGTGTTGGGTATAGGTGTTATGGTTTAAAAATATTGTATTTTGTATAAACTTCGTGGTGATTGATAGAGAGAGGATTCGTGACATAGCCCTTAAGCACGCATTAGTTAATGCCGTGAAGTTCAATGGGAGGGCGGACGTAAAAGCCGTGGTCTCTAAGGTATTTGCCGAAGATCCGTCATTGAAGTCTATGGCGAGGGATGTGGTTCAGATAGTTAGGGAGGTTGTTGATTACGTAAATTCCCTAGGCATTGATGAACAGAGGAACTTACTAATGAGCAGGTGGCCAGAGGCACTTGGGGAGAAAAAGGTTGAGTCGTATAGGAAGGGTATTGAGGATTTACCTCCTCTACCCAACGATAGTAAGTACGGCGTGATAACACTTAGGTTTGCGCCAAACCCAGACTTCGTACTCCACCTGGGTAGCGCAAGGCCTGCCATAATCAACTACGCCTATAAGTTGAAGTATGAGGGGTTGGGGAGGAAGGCTAAGTTCATACTTAGGTTCGAGGATACCGATCCAAGAACGAAGAAGCCATTGCCCGAGGCCTACGATGCAATTAGGGAGGACCTGAGGTGGTTAGGCATTAAGTGGGATGAGGAGTACATACAATCAGATAGACTGAACATATACTACGGCATTGCCAGGGAGATAATAAGCAAGGGTGGAGCCTATGTTGCGGCAAGGGACAGTGGGTGTACGCCAGATGATTGGAAGAAGTCGAAGGTTACAGGTCAACCCTGCAGAAATAGGGATGCCGACCCAAGCGTCAACCTAGAGCTCTTTGATCGGATGCTTGAGGGTCGCTATCGCGAGGGTGAGGCGATTCTCGTGATAAAGACAGACCTGGCACACCCAGATCCAAGTGTTAGGGATTGGGTGGCCATGAGAATCATAGACACGGATAAGTACCCGCACCCAAGGGTTGGGTCTAAGTACGTGGTTTGGCCAACGTATAATTTCTCGGTATCCATAGACGACCACCTAATGGGTATAACGCACATACTAAGGGCCCAGGAGCACTCCGTGAATACTGTGAAGCAATCCTTCGTATATGCGCACATGGGTTGGGAGCAGCCTGAGGCCATACACTTTGGTAGGCTCAGGATTGTAGGGATAACACTCAGTAAGACTAGGCTTAAGGCTCTTGGTATTAGGTGGGATGATGTTAGATTACCAACGCTGGCGGGGCTTAGGAATAGGGGTATTCAGCCAGAGGCCATTTGGAGTATAATGCTCCAGGTTGGTGTTAAGCCAACCGATGCTACAATAACCTCGGAGAACTTATTTGCCGAGAATAGGAAACTGATTGAGCCTAGGGCGGACAGATACATGGCCGTTATTGACCCTGTTAAGGTCGTGATCGAAGGAGTCCAGGAGAGGCTCACCGCTAGGTTGCCTATGCACCCGTCATACCCAGAACGTGGCTACAGGGAGATACAGCTTGAGCCGGTTAACGGTGAGGTTGAGCTATTCATCGGTAGGTCCGATCTTGAGAAATTGAGTGTAGGGTCCATAGTTAGGTTGATGGAGCTCGTAAACATAGAAATCACGGATAAGAGGGGTGATTCAGCAATAGCGCATATACACAGTAAGGACCTTGAGAGTGCTAAGAAGGTCAATGCACCAATAATCCAATGGGTACCTACGGATAACGTGCCAGTAATAATCAAGAGACCCGAGGGCATGAAAATAATCGAGGATAGGGGATTGGCCGAAAAGGCGGTGTCTAAGGTGGGTGTTAGCGATATAGTGCAATTCATGAGATACGGTTTCGTTAAACTCATTGAAAAGTCCAATGAGGAGATCTTTGTATACGTCCATAATTAATAAGTGGGGATC
>LOCH01000077.1 GCA_001516765.1 Vulcanisaeta sp. MG_3
GAAACAATAAAAGAACTAACAAGCCTAAGACAGGACTAACCATGAACAAGTTACGATTGAATGATCCAAAGACCAAGCCATGGCAAAATTTTGCCACGAAACGAAAAACAAAATAATAATCAAAATAAGCCCCGAACATTGTGAACATTAATCATCATTATTTGCAGACTTGTTTATAGGTACTTATTTATGCCGTGCCTTAGTACGGGATCCGGTATTATGTATTCATCATTTGCCTTCTCCAGTATGCCTTAGTTTTACTAGGTGTTCGAGGAGTTTTGTGAAGTTGTGGCTGTCTATTTCAGCGCCCTCCCTCGCCTCTACTGCCCTCTTTATCTCTGACCACTTCCTCGGTCTCTCTGCCACGGTTTTAGGATGACCTTGTACCTATCCTCCGCCCTGGATTTCGTAAGGAATTCCTCAACTCCTCAACCTCCTGTTCGACGCTATGTCGAGTATCTCCTCGAGGCTTAACCCACCGTGTACCCTGTACCACCCGTAGTATGTTAACCAACCAATTATCCCGTCCAGGAGATCCGCAGCCCTCTCTATTTCCTCGTTACTAACGTTAACCCCAGCCTCGGAGAAGCCCAGCCTGAGGAATTCGATGGATTGTTCCCTGGAGAGTCTTTTCAACCTTATTTCCTTAAACCACCCTGCCATATAGTGGTGAATCTGGCTCATAGAGACCCAACACATCGTACATAAGACCCACTTGGGAGCCCGTGATTATCGTCACCACACTACCCAGGTTATCGTAGATGTAAGCCACCAATGTCGGTATTGATAAGCCAATGCCCCTAAGCTCCTGAGCCTCGTCAATCGCCAAGACGACCTTTCTACCTAGGTCCTCAGCCACCTCATTAATGGCATTCAGCAATTCCGTCAACGGCACCCTATTTGCCCTCCCCCACGATAGGGATACCGACGGGGGCGATAGGGATACCGAGACTCCACGAATCCTACTCAAGTACCTAACCAACCTACCCCTAAAGTCCTCATTCCTCTCCAGGAAATCGCCCAAGGCCCTAGACAACTCATTAAAGAAGCCCCTAACACTAACCCTACCCTCATTAATTATTATCCTCCTAACGTCAATCATCACGTGGGGAATACCATAACTATTGAGGAAGCTCCTGACCAGGCTCGACTTACCCATCCTCCTAAGGCCAAGGACAACAGCAACCCTACCGCTATTATACACATCCACCAACTCACCAAGCTCCCCCCTGAAATCATAAAGCTCCTCAACCCTAGACCTAGGCTCGAGAGAAAAGAGCACTGGCACACCCACCAGCAACTGGCACTACCACCAGTATTTCAAACTAACCCAAACCAACCTACCACACACCGAAGACCCAGGCCACCGATCATGAACAATTTACGATTGAATGAATCAATCACCGAGCCATGGCAAAATTTTGCCACGGAACGAAAAACCAAAAATTAGGCAGATAAAATCGTGATCAATTAATACTTTTTCCACGGTTCCTACCGGGTTGTTCATAGGGTCTCCGCCGCCATCCTTAGTATTGGGTCTGTAAGGTTTAGGTTTTCGTCTATTATTGAGTGTTGTTTTAGTGCGGTTAGTGCTTCGTGGATTACCCTGTCGCTTATTGTCCTCCCCTCGCGTTGTTCCAGTCCCCTCTTTATATCACCCCACTCCTTTATGCCGGCTGCTAGCATCTTTAGGATTGCCCTGTACCTCGTGCTGACTCTTGTTGATAGGAAGTTCTCCAGCTCCTGCCTGGCTAGTTTGATGGCTTCATTGACTATGCTCTTCACGTCCCTACCACCCACAGCCCTCTCGTACCCGTAGTACGTCAGCCAACCCACAACACCATCAAGTAGGTTAACCGCTTGGGTTAGTTCATCCTCTGGGACCTTGATTCCGAGCTCGCTGAAGCCCCTGCTCAGGAACTCCCGTGATTCAGCCCAGGTTAATTTCCTCGTTGAGACCTCCACAAAGGCTCTACCGTACATTGGTGATTCAGGGTCGCCCAGCACCTTCTCGAGAACCCCCATTTCAGATCCTGTGATTATTAGTACCAGGTTATCGAGGAAGTCGTACGCGTGGGCAATCGCATTCCAAAACTCGAGACCCAACGGACCACCGAGTCTCTGTGCCTCGTCAATAACCAACGGCAACCTAACGCCAGACCTACCCGCAACCCTATCCAACTCCCTCAATAACTCACTAATGAGCGGCCTATCCCTGCCCCAGCTAATACTGACACCGAAGCCCTCAATCCTAACACCCCTAACACTCATTAAGGCCCTCCTAAACTCCCTCACAATGAGACCTAACCCATCGTAAGCCCTAAGGAACTCACTTAACGCCCTAGACAATAATTCGTAGAGACCCCTCCTAGATCTAACGAACTCCCTAACGTCGATGAACACGTAAGGGGTAGTGAGACCATTGAGCGCCGTCAATGTCAGGGAAGTCTTGCCAGTCCTCCTAAGACCTCGGACAACAATAAGCCTTGTCGATGGGTCATTAACGAACCTAGCCAATGAATTAAGCTCATTATCAAAGTCAAACAAATCCTCCCTACGCCTTTTAGGCTTCGGATCGAAGAGCATCACTTCCGCACCGGAAATTACTTCCACAGCGAAGCAATTAAAACTAACGCAGATAGTACAAGATATAAAACCTATTGCGACTTAGGTAATACTTATAGAGAATCTATTACCTTCATCAATGATGGGGAGAGTTGAGGGCGATGCGGGCGGCTTGAACGTGAGGGCCATGTTGGGTGGCATGTTTGGTTGGATGGTCGACGTCTTCGATCTAACACTCGTATTATTCATAGCCTCAGTACTTGGCGAGTACTTCTTCCCACCGACAAACCTCATCGCGAGGTTATTATTCGTCTTCGCCTCATACTCACTGACATTACTCGCGAGACCATTGGGAGGCATCATCTTCGGGCATGTCGCTGATAGGATTGGTAGGAGGTTAACCATGATGGTGACCCTACTCGGCCTCGGCATATCATCAGCATTGACAGGCGCCCTGCCCACGTATCAGGAGGTTGGTTTATTAGCTACGGCATTGTTCGTACTGTTGAGGCTTATTGTTGGCGTGTTCGTTGGTGGCGAGGTTTCTGGCTCGCACCTAGTCGCCATTGAGAGCTCCTCACCCAGGTTTAGGGGCTTGGTTAGTGGTGTCATCGAGAGCGGTTACTACTGGGGCTACGCCCTAGCCGCACTAACCTTCGCTTTACTCAGGGATTACTTTGGGCCCAGGATATTCGTGTCCTTCGGGTGGAGGTACGCGTTCCTGGTGGGCCTGGTCGTAGCCTTGGTCGGGATCCTACTGAGGCTTACAGTTGATGAGCCGTCAATATATAGGGAGGTTAAGACAGCGGGCAAGATCCCACGCGTACCCATAGCGGCGCTCTTCAGGGAGAAGCCCCTAGACGTCTTAGTAGTGCTCGTACTATTGGCGGGCATTTTCTGGGTCGCCTACGCAACACTCGGCTTTCTGCCAACATACCTGGGCACATTCCTGAAGATACCGATGCCGATGGTATTCTGGGGGTTGACATACGCAGCCTTGATTGGCGGTGTCATAACCATAGTCGGCGGCGTACTTAGTAACTACCTAAAAAGGAAATACTCATTCCTTTATTATTCACTAATAGGAATAATAATTGCATACCCACTTGCCGTGGCATTGAGGGGTGGTTACGTGCCCATGGTCATATCGGCGGGTATTTTGACAAGCGTCGTAGGCACAGGCGGTGTCATGCTAGCATACCTAGCCGAGCTATTCCCAACCAGGTACAGGGGATCAGCCATAGGGTTCCTATGGAACATGGCGTCGATAGGCGCCACAGGGGCATTACTTACCGCACCATTATGGTTAAAAAGCCTAGGACTACTCATCGGCTACACAACAATGCTCATCGCGGGCTTCATAATAGCCATAATAGGCGCGGCAATAACGAGGGATAACACTGGGGTAGAACTAAGAAAGCTCGATGAAACAGCATAAAGCCCAAGGACGGCATTAAACAGCGATTAAATTGGTATCACCCTGAACACTTATTAATTTGCTAGGGCGGAAAAGGCGTGTGTATGAAGTATTAGATTACAAAAAGGACCCTAGATCTTACGTTCGTGCGAAGGTCCTGGAGGGACTGATAGAGGGTAGGCTAGCCCTGGAGATGCTTAGGAAGGGCTTCCTAACGAACTCGGCATCCAAGGCCTTCATCTCCGTAAAAGCCATAGTAAGCGCACTGGTGGTAAAGAACCTGGACAGGATAATAAAGGACAAGCCGGAAAAGGAGAGGGGTTGGTACGAGAAGGTAGGCTACTCAGCACCAACCACAGGCCTAATAGGGATCTCGTACGATTTAGAGAGACTGGGCTACGACGTAGGTCTAATAGTGAGGATAGCCCTAACCCTACACGCATTTTCGTATAACGGCTTCGACCCAAACCTAGCCAACCACAGGAATGAGGAGGAGGTGGAGAAGGACATAATGAGCATAATACAATTCCTAACAAACAACGTCAAGAAATACTTCGAAGACACCTGGAACGAAGAACTAGAAAAGGAACTAAAAGCATTAACCACCGTACAACAACCCTAACCAAGGAACAAACCAAGCACCTAATAAACCAACACCTCACATAAACACTACAAAACAACCCTAAGCCCGCGCATCATGGGGAAAGCTTAAAAGCGATAAACACAAAACACAGAACGGGGCCGTAGTCTAGCCTGGCTAGGATGCCGAGGAACTCTCAGTTCCGCATAGGCCTGGGGATCCACCCCGTAGAAAAAGGACCGTAACGCCGGTGAACCCGGGTTCAAATCCCGGCGGCCCCACCAAGAACTTTGTTTTAATTTTCGGTTTGTGTTTTATGTCTCCGTGTTTGTGCTTTGTCATGTTGTGGAGTTTCTTAATCTTTTACGGCCTATTCTCCCGTCATAAAGATGTCAGGATCAACCTGGTCCTCAACCTCCTGATTGGGTGGTGCATGTGCTCAGCAACGCGACTAAGTAGCCTAGTGGCCTTTTCGCCGTTGAGCATTAAGACATCGGTCTGCTTAAAGCGCATGAATCAAATTATTAAGGTGATTCATCAAAACAAGCCCAACTCAGGTTAGCGCGAGGG
>LOCH01000078.1 GCA_001516765.1 Vulcanisaeta sp. MG_3
CCGGATGATATCACTATCCTTGGGAATTCGCCATGTCCCATGTGCATCACGAACCTTAGGTCGGATTGGCTATTCCTGGTCGCCATCCCAGTACTAGGTCCAGACCTCTGGTAGTGCGTTATTACCACGGGCACCTCATTCATCCCAGCAAAACCGACACCCTCGACCATGAGGCTTAAGCCCGGCCCCGATGTTGCAGTTGCAGACCTAGCACCAGCTATACCCGCACCTATCGCCATGTTTATTGCCGATATCTCATCCTCAGTCTGCACAACCACAATGCCAGCCTTCTCAAGGGCCTTGGCTTCCTCAGTGACTGGGTCTAGGTCTACCGTGTCGTGCGCCTCTATGAAGAAGGACTCATCGGCAGCTGGCGTTATTGGGTAGTACGTCTGGAATCTTAGCCCACCGAGTATTTTGCCCATGGCCACTGCCTCATTACCGTTAACTATGATAGCCCTAACACCCCTCTTAATTGGTGATAGTGTTATGTTGGTTTTCATGGGTTTCGCGTATTCGTAAACCACCTCAACAATCGCCTTATTATACTCAAGTAACTTACCCCTCCTACCAGTGAACACATCCTCAAGCCCTTTAAACACGTACTCCATTGGTAATCCCATGGCTGCCGTTGAATACGCAGTCATAACAACGTTGGAGTACCTACCGATTAGTGATGGTAAATCAACATCATGAAGCTTCTTCTTAACCTCCTGGAGTAGGTCTGCGTAGTGCATTATCATGACGTTAACACCATTACTCCTCAGATAATCCACGATGCCCTTTACCGTTGGCTCAACACCAGCCCTGCTAAACCACTCCCTAAGCCTATCCTTCAATTCATCCTCCATGTATTGTAGCTGATCAAGCCTTGTGTTGAAGGTTGATGTATCAACAACAACGTAACCACCACGCTTAACGTCCTGGAAGTGGGTGAACACGGTCTCTGCGTCCAGGGCGACCAAAACATCAATGGGGCTCAATAGTCCTCCTCTAGGTTCATCACTAACCCTAACCATGAAGTAGCTATGCCTACCCTTAATGTTTGAGAAGTACTCCCTATCACCAATCACGTAATAACCAGCCCTCGCTACAGCCCTCATGAACACGTTGGCACCGGTATCAATACCACCACCCTGGGGTCCACCTATGACCCACATTAAGTCAACAGGCATTGCACCAAGTCTACCTAGACCTATTTATTAACTCTTCTCCCGTTGTAGAAGATAAAGATGTGCACCGTAGATAAGACAATGTAATTATTCAATATTAATCATTATAATTCAAAGCTAGACCTAACTAAGTTTTTATAAGCACCTTACCAATTCTGGAACTATTTCTCATAAACTCCAGTGCATCACTAAACCTATCCAATGGGTATGTGGCTGCAATAACGGGCTTAACTAAGCCGCTACCCAATAGCCTAAGTGTC
Organism: Vulcanisaeta sp. MG_3; assembly: GCA_001516765.1. Lineage (GTDB taxonomy): Archaea > Thermoproteota > Thermoprotei > Thermoproteales > Thermocladiaceae > Vulcanisaeta. The sequence goes on from LOCH01000078.1 coordinate 1,433, forward strand.
TCGGCTACATCGGATCTATTTGAACGTACATTACCAATAATTGATACATCCTTCATTATTATATAACCAAGCCTAAGTGCGTATGTTTCGTCTGGATTAACATTACCAATAATTATTGCCCTACCACCCATACGAAGGCTTCTCAATGACTCATCAAGCGTTGGCGTACCGACAGCCTCAATAACCACATCAGCACCAACCCCATCCGTTAGGGACTTAACGGCATTGCTGAATTTCGATGCCACGACAACATCATTAGCAAACCGCCTAATGAAGCTCGCCTTATCCTCAGACCTCGTAACCGCGATTACCCGCGCACCCATTGCCTTGGCCAACTGCACGGCATGAATACCAACACCACCACTAGCTCCTGTAACAACAACCGTCTCACCTCTCATAAGCCCAGCCCTTTTTTAATCCCTTATATATCATGGCCAGAACGCATGGTGTTAATACAGCCAATTCATCAGGTACGTTATTGGGGACCTTAACTATGGCATTAGCGGATACCCTGGCATACTCGGCAAAGAAACCGTCTAAGTTCTCACCATAACTACCAGCATTAACGCAATACGCGTCTAACCCACGTAGACAAAACTCACAGGTACCATCAGGCTCATGCAGTAGCGGCACAACCCTATCTCCCGGCTTAAACCTCGCGTCCCTTGACTCAACCGCAATACCCACCGCTTCATGTCCAAGCACGACTGGGTACTTCATTCTGGGGTAGTAGCCCGCGAGTTGTAGGAGGTCTCTGTAACATAGCGCGGCGTAGTTTATTTTAATCAGCACTTCACCATCACTAATCTTCGGTAATGGTATATCCCTAACCTCGTACTTGCCCTTCTCATAAACAACAACAGCCTTCATTAAACCTCAAGGCTGCTCGGTACTTTAGGGTAAAAAGTATTACGTGGCAAGTATCCCCATTTACACCTTCAACTCGACCCTAGCCATGCCGTAATCCTCGGGCTTCATATTGTACAATTCATCGATTAGGTGAAGCTTCAGTGTGGCTGGTCCTGAGGATTTCCTCTCTGCCTTCTCTGCGGCTATCTCAAAGGTGACCAAACCCTCGACCGAGGCTACTAGGAAATCCCTATTCACTGCCATGAAGCTGGCTATGACTGAACCAACCATACACCCCCGAACCGGTTATGTACTGGAGCATTGGTGTTCCATTACTCACTATGGCATACCTCCTGCCATCTGATACGTAGTCCCTAGGCCCCGTTATAACCGCAGTGACGCCATACTCCCTAGCCAACTTCTCAGCAACATCAATATTCGCTTCACCTAGGGAGTCGACACCCTTAACCATACCTGCGCGACCAGCCAGCGCCATCATCTCGCCACCATTCCCCTTCAAGACGCTGACCTCAACCTCGTTCAATATCCTCAACGTCGTCTCGGTCCTAAGTCTCGTGGCACCCGCACCGACTGGGTCAAGCAACACAGGCACATTATTTTTAGATGCAGCCTTGCCAGCCAGTATGAACGACTCGATCCATCTATCATCGAGCGTACCAATATTTATATAAACCACGTCAGCCTTCGCCGCCAACTCCTCAACCTCCTCCTTCGCGTGAGCCATTATTGGCGAGGCACCGACCGCCAGCGTCACGTTCGCTGCATCGTTCATTACCACGTAATTCATTAGGTGGTGAATTAGGGGTCTCCTTGATCTTATCCTGCCCAGGTCTTCCCAGTACGGTATTGCCATCATACATCCTGATAATTAACTTATTAATAAATCATAAGCCGTTTATCAGAATAAAACGCAAGATAAACTAGGTAATCACTTAACTACCTAACCTGCCTAACGACCTCGTTTAGCGCATCCAATAGTCTCTCCGCCACAGGCATTGGTGGTACCGTTGCCCTTAGGCAGTCCTGGCATAGAGGCTTACCGCCCAGGTTCCTGAGTACGAAACCCCTCCTAGCCAACTCACTAACTATCTCCGGGTTCTTGACGGCTGCCGTATTCACGCTAACCTTGTCTGAGTCAGCCTTGAAGGCAGCGTCCGCATCAGCAATGCTCCTTATGCCACCACCAACACCGAGGGGTATGTTTATTGCCGATGCCACGTCATGCACGGTCTTCAGGAATGTCGCCCTACTCTGCAGTGTCGCTGTTACGTCAAGCAGGAATATTTCGTCAGCACCCTCCTCCTCATACCTGTTAGCCAACTCCACGGGATCCCCAACTACCCTAAGACCCTCGAAATTCACACCTTTAACGACCACGTTTGCGTCCACGTCAAGGCAGGGAATTATTCTCCTTCTATATTCACAGGTCTCATCATATCACACCCTTGGTACTCATTACTTGATCACCAACAATCTGCATGGCCTGCCTGAGAGATAGCCCAAGGGCCTTGAATATTGCCTCAACCTTATGATGCTCATTTTCACCACCGAGTAATTTCACGTGCACGGTAGCCCTTGACGAATCGGCGAAGCTCCTGATGAAGTGCGGTAT
>LOCH01000079.1:0-3970 GCA_001516765.1 Vulcanisaeta sp. MG_3
ATCCTTCCCAGTTAAGGAGATAATGGAGATCACCAGGGATGTCGTATCAACCAAGGCGGATAAGGCGCTTCAATATGGAACCACGGGTGGTGTTGCGGAATTGAAAGAAGAATTGATCAAGTTTATGGGTAAAGTTGGCATTAAGGTTGATGGTCCTGAGAGCGTGATAATTACCGTAGGTAGTCAAGAGGCCCTCGACATCATTGGTAGGTTATTCATAAACCCTGGCGATTACGTAATTACAGAGAGCCCCACATACTTAGCCGCATTACAGGCCTTCAGGATATACGGACCAAGAATAATTGGTATACCTATGGATGAAGAGGGCTTGAAAGTTGATATTCTCGAAGAGACGCTTAAGAAAATCAGCGATGATGGTAAGGTTAAGTTCGTCTATGTAATACCCACGGGTCAAAACCCGACAGGGATTACAATGAGTAGAGAGAGGAGGAAGGCTCTTCTCGAGGTCGCGAGTAAGTACGATGTGTTGATTATCGAGGATGACCCGTATGGGTATATATACTTCGGTGACGGCGAACCCCTGATAGGCTTAAGGCAATGGATAGTGAGGGTAGGGTGATTTATCTATCCACATTCAGTAAGATTGCCGCGCCAGGTCTGAGGCTTGGTTGGGTTGCTGCAAGTAGGGAGGTTATTAGGTGGTTTGAGTTGGCTAAGCAATCCATAGACCTACACACGTCAACCCTCAACCAGTACATAGCCGCCGAACTGCTCAAGAGAGGTGTCATAGAGAGAAATATACCTAGGATTAAGGAGATATATAGAACCAAGAGGGATCTCATGCTCCAAGCCCTAGGCGAGTACATGCCAGATAGTGTTAGTTGGACAAAACCGTCGGCTGGCATGTTTATTTGGTTAACGGCACCCGAAAACATTGATACGGGCGAAATGCTTAATGTGGCGATTAGGAAGTATGGTGTGGCCTATGTGCCAGGTAAGTCCTTCTACCCCAATGAGGAGAGGCGTAACGACATGAGGCTTAATTTCACATACCCAACACCGCAGCAGATCTTTGAGGGTATAAGGAGGTTATCGTTAGCCATTAGGGAGTATATTCAGTGATCAAAATTTCTTTTAGTTTCACTAAAGTTTCTCGTGAAGTTTACAAAGTGTTTTTCACGAATTCTTATAAGCTACCTCTTTATTGATTCCTGAATGCAGAGACGCGATATTAACAGCGTGATTAATGAGGCAGGCATTAATAGGCTGGGTGATGTATTGGGTATTGTTGAACGTAGTGTTAATGAAGGCAATAGGTTGATTTTGACTGTAGGCTCGAGACTTAGTTACAATGATATAATTAGTAGATTATTCATTGGTTCCTACGTGTTGGTGATAGACTCTACAACAAATAGCGAGGTGATGCTAAAGGTCAGTAAGATAGAGAATATACCTAACCCACCACCATCAATTGGAGGTTTAGACTCAACCTATGTGAAGGTTTTCGGGGATTTCGTAATTACAAGAACGGGTAATAATGGCACGTATAGATACTCATCACTCCTCATAATACCGGCGAGCGGTAGCTTATTATTATACCCAAATGATGAAACTATTCGCGACTTCTTCGGTTTGAGGGGCAATCTACCAATAGGTAAAGCCGTGATTAACGGCTTTAGTGTCCCGGTGGCAATAGATAGTAAGGCATTGGATAAGGGTATGCTCATAATTGGACAGCCAGGGTGTGGTAAATCACTCCTAACTAAGGGAATCATTAAGGAGTTGTATGCGATTAGCGATTATAGGAACATAGTGATAATCGATAGAACGGGCGAGTACACAAAATACCTTGTAGAGAGGGGTCTTAACGTCTCATTATTATTGCCTCTCGACCTAATGAGGCTTGGTCGGTCAATCGATATTGATGAGTTAAGAAGGTACGTAATTGACAAGTTGAGAGTCCTTGGATTTCGGAGTAAGGTTAAGGTAAAGATGAGCCTTTCTAAGGATGATGGTGTTGAATTCAATGTTTATTTCCCTAAGCGGGAATTTGGATCGTTAAGCGTATTTCCATCATCAATTAGATTTAGGTGGTTTATTGAGAGAGCCATTAACTATCTAGATCCTGAGGTTAAGTATATAGTCACGACACTAATGATGGAGAACGATAAGTCACTAAACACGGTGCAGAATTTCATGAATGCGCTAAGGAACCCAGAGCTACTCAATTTACTTAATAAATCATCCATTAATAAGGCAATGGACCTCGCATACTTACTAAGAAACTCAGGTTATTTCGATGCAGTAATTAATGTTGGTGGTGAAAACATTGATATATCCATATACAGCCCCATGAGGTTATTACGGAATAAGCTCGTGATATTCGACATACATGAACTACCCGAATATTTATTAAATGTTTACGAGGTTGCCCTGGTGGAAGATATTATTAGGTGGCTTATGGGCTTAAGGAATGGTAAGGTGATTATTGTGGTTGATAACGCCGAGGGTCTCATGGGCAGTAGTGACATGCTAAGTACGTTAATAAATAATGTGAGGATCGGTAGGATCTACGGTGTATCGTTCATAATAGCCACAAGGACATTCTCCAGGAAGTTATACAGGGAGTTTGGTAATGTGGTTTTCATGAGAATGAGCAATTCACCATTAAGGATTAATTGCAATGAGACAACGAACTTACTTAACAATGAATTTATCTTATTATCTCCCTGGCTGAATATCGATTGCATAAAGGGTTCAATAGCGTAACCCTTAATTAGTCCACATGGAGTTTGGGGTAATGACCGTATTAATTATCGAGTTACCACCATTAAGGAGAATTGATAACCTGGATAATTACCTGGAAATGGTGAATTCCGTAGTGGATTACGCAACGCATATAGATATTCCAGACTCAACCTTTGCAAACCCATCTGCAAACGCCGTATTAATAGGCTCCTTGATTAAGCATAGGTTCAGTAACGTCGAGGTTATAGCAAACGTTAGGGTCGCAGACCACAATAAGGTGGGGCTCACAGCATTGATAATGGGTGGTTTGGCGAATGGTGTCAGGAATTACCTACTCATGAGGGGCGATTTAGGGCCTGGGGTTACGGCAGTGCCTGACCTAACACCCATCAGCGCCATCGGGTACTTAAGGGGTGTGGAGCAGGTTAAAGGTGCTAGACTTGGTGTTTCAATCTCCAGTTTTGATGAGAATTATATTAGGGATAGATTGGAAGCGAGACCCGACTTTGCCATGCTGCAATATACACTATCGATGGATGACCTAATAAGGACCGCTGAGGTTAATAGGGAATTCGGCGTGGATATCTACCCAGCCCTCCTGGTAATAACTAATAAGTCCGCGAGGACTATAAGCAGGATACTAAACACAGATATCCCAGTGCCTCAGGACCCAATTAGCGACGCCGTAAGGAGGGCTAGGGAAATACTGGAGCACTTCCCCGGGGTCTACATATCAGCGCCGGGAGATTTTAATGCCATTGTGGAAACTGCCAGGGCCATGCATAAGTACCTATGACTCTCCCTCTCTTCTTCCTCCTCACCAGGTAATCTAAGTAATGACTTCACCTGCTTCTTAGGTGCAGTCTCAACCTTGGCCTCGAGCTTGTCCTTATACATGGCTATTATGGTATCAACAATACTCAATATTGCCTTCGCAGTATCTGACGTGGAGTACCTCATGAGGAATGGTTCACCCAGGTCGTTAGCCTCACCAATTCTCGGGTCAAGCGGTATCATGCCTAGGTATGGCACGCCGTACTTATCAGCCATCTCCTTACCAATCAACTTGCCAAATATATAATACGTCTTACCAGTGTCTGGGCAATAGAAGCAACACATGTTCTCAACTACGCCAACCACGGGTACCTTAACCTTCCTCGAAAAATCAATAGCCCTCTGAACAATCCTCCTGGAGACATCGCTTGGTGCAGTCACTATTATGCTTCCAGTTAATTCATTAGCCAGCGTCTGCGCTATTGTC
>LOCH01000079.1:4666-9766 GCA_001516765.1 Vulcanisaeta sp. MG_3
AGGTATTGTATACCTGTCGTCTTATCAACGAAGACATTGATGTACTGCTCATCCACAGTCCATATACCCCTAGCCTCATCAGTCTCCCAACCAGCCTTATCCCTAAGTATCTTGGCCCTCTCCCTTGGGTCTTGGTCATCGGTTACCTCACCGAGTTGTATCAGCCTTATCGTCTCCTCATCAAGCGGTTCAACACTTATGTAGAGCCTATTGTGCTTATTAGGTGATTTACCCTCGAAGGTTGGTGACGCAGCCCTAACAGTCTCCCTAAACCTAACCAATGGTTGAGATACTGAGAAATCAAGTTTCGTTCTCTCCTTTAACAACCACGTCGCTATCTCCAGGTGTAGGGTACCAACACCACTAAGCAGTACCTGCCCCGTCTCTTCGTCGATCTTGAGGCTTAACGTTGGATCCTCGATGGTTAATTCCTTAAGACTCTCAACGAGCTTTGCCAAATCGTTTGGGTTCTTGGGCTCTATCGCTACCGTAACCACGGGCTCGCTTATGTACTTCATCCTCTCAAATGGCGCCGCCACATCCTTAATTGATGAGGCAACGATAGTCTCACCAGCCCTTGCATCATCAACACCAAGCAAAGCCACTATGTTACCGGCTGGTACCTCTGGTATCACTATCCTATTTGGACCCATGTATAGGTATGTCTGTAGAACCCTCCTTGCCGTCTTCGCATTTAGTAGGTAAACCTCGTCACCCTCCCTGATGGTACCACTGAACACCCTACCAGTTGCTATCAAGCCTGCGTGTGGATCCTTGTTCATTTTGCTAACAGCAATCACCGTTGGTCCATTGGGATCAGCCTCAAGCAGTGCCTTACCCAGTGGCGAGTTTATATCGCCCTTCCATACCTTCGGTATCCTGTACCTCTGGGCGACGCTGGGTGGTGGTACATGCTCCACAATCATGTTAAGTATAGCCTTATACAGCGGGAATTCCTGCGCCAACTCATCAACGTAGTTCTTCTCGTAGGCGTCAACAATATTGCTAAACTTAAGCCCAGCCTTTGCGGCCTGTGGTATTGTAACACCCCACTTATGCAACGCTGAGCCAAGGGCGACCTGGCCCTTAGATGGGTCAACCTTCCATTTATCCTTAAACTCTGGGTCGGCGTACATGTCTATTAGGTTGTTGAAGTCCTTAACGATCTCGATAATCCTCTGTTGAATCTCATTGGGGCTAAGCCTCAACTCCTTAATCAACCTATCAATCTTGTTTATGAAGAGCACGGGCCTCACCAATTCCTCCATTGCCTGCCTAACCACAGTCTCCGTCTGAGTCATAACACCCTCAACAGCATCAACAACAACCAAGGCTCCGTCCATAACCCTCAGGGATCTCGTTACATGGCCCGTGAAGTCCACATGGCCTGGGGTATCCACGAAGTTTATTATGTATGGTTTACCCTCATACTCGAAGTATAGGCTTATGTTCGCAGCCTTAATGGTTAACTGCCTTAACTGCTCGATCTCGACATAATCCATTGCCAACGCCTTACCCGCAACCTTGGGGCTCAGTAGGCCGGCGCCCATTAGTAGTGAGTCTGTGGTTGTTGTTTTGCCATGATCGACGTGCGCCAGTGTACCCGCATTCCTAACCTGCGCCGGGTTCCGCATTATTGATAGTATATCCTCAATCTTCTTCTCGATAATTCTAACAGCCATTGATAATCAGAACCCAGCGACAGAATGACTAAATAAACCTTTCTGCCACCGAGACCTCACACAACAATTACATGGGCAAGATACCGCAGGACCTAAGCACCGAAACCAATCGCCTGGAGCAGCCTAGGTAGTAATTCGTATCAACATCATAGTTAGTAATGACATTACGTAATTCATAGAGAACACTATCAGTACGTACCCTGGAGTATCCACGTTTACACCCGCTAAGGAGGTAATCAATAAGTAGGTAGTAAATTGATGGTATAGAGACACTGAGGGGCAGGGACTCCATCAATAATTCCCTGGTGACGCTAAGGTGAACACTACCGTGGCTTAGATAATGACCACCACCAACACCAACCAAATGCGCAATCTCGTGACCCAAGACCTGCCAGCCCCAATACGGGCTGCATTTACCGAAGTCCCGCCTAATGCGTCCACTACTAATATGGATACTAACCGAGTTGTACCTTTTAACGTACATCACATGCCCATAGGTATGCCTATAGATTGCCCTACCATATATCCAGATGCTACGAATCATAGGCACACCGCGTGGGTAGGCATTGTTAAACATCTTGATTATGGTGTCGATTACGTCGAAATCATCGTTAATACTGAGTAACTTAATTATGGGATAACTAAGGTTGTATTCGATGCCATCCCTAGTAACCCTAATCCACAGGGCTCTCGTAATTACAGCACTTTTAAGGTGAACCTTAATTATCAGTTCCAGGCTAATGTCATCACTGCTCCGTGGAGGTGCATTTCATCACCTAAGGTATGCCGGAAGCTATGGCTTTTAGTGCTTTTAAGATATTATTTACTTAAAAGCATGCGGTCAGTTTGTTGAGGTTGGTGGTCATCAATGATAATGAACCAAATCCACCTTTACTGAATGATTGGGGTTGGAGCATTTATGTGGAGACTCGGGATTGGGCAATACTTTACGACGCAGACACCAAACCTGAGATCCTTGAAAACAACACCAAGGTACTAGGAATCGATTTAGGAAGAATCGATGCAGCTTTCCTTAGTCATTACCACGTCGATCACTATGGTGGTTTTGAGTACGTGGGTAAAGTTAGGAGTGGTTTGAGGGTTTATGTTCCTGAGAACGATAGAGTATTAAGTAGATGGGGACTAAGGTCAGTAATTACGGTGCAACCAACGGAGATACTTAGAGGTGCGATTACGACAGGTGTTATGAGTGGTGTGGGTATTAATGAGCATGCATTAACCATAAGGCTTGATAACCAGGGACCAGTAGTTATTGTTGGCTGCTCACACCGGGGAATTGACGGTATCGTTAGGAGGATTTATGACTTGTTTGGTGAGCTGTATCTAGTCATTGGCGGCTTTCACGGACCTTCACGGTACCAGCTTGATGATGTCGCTAAACACTCAAGGTATGTTTGCCCAGCCCATTGCTCGGGAAGGGATGCTAGGCGGTATGTCGCTTCTAAGTACCCCGATAAATATTGCGATGTTAGAACAGGGACTACGTTAGAATTACCATTTAGTTAAGTAGCTGAGAAGGTTTCTTAAAACAGGTGATTATGACTGATTGGGATGGTTAGTAGGGATGTAATACTTGATTATGTCAACAGGGTCAATGGGGAGTGGGTAATCAGGGGCAGGGTTAGGAGTAGGTCCAGGCCAGGTACTTGGCATAGCGTTGAGGTTAGGATTAGGAGGTCGAGGGATGGTTACATCTCGATAATTGGTAAGTGCGATTGTGAGGCATTCACGAGGGGGCGCATGGTTTGTTGGCACATTCTCCATCTAACCAATGTATTCATTAGAAATAGACGTAAGGTCTCAAACGAATTTGGTGTTTTTATAAATTAGTAACAGTAGATTAGTAATAGAAAGGTTTTTTAACAGAGGCTGCAAAAATCGATGGTGTGGTGAGTCCACTAGCAATAATAGTCTTCATATACCTAATGAAGAATGCCTCACTGGTCATCATAAACGCGTCAATCGCACAGACAACACCACTAATAAACATAACACTACCAGTAACGCCCCTAGGGCCAGTAACCGTGCTAAATAGTTCGGGGTACGCAATACCATACTACATAAGTAATAATGAGGTGATAATACCAATGCCAGGCCCTGGGAATATAACCATAGAGTACACACCATACATCGGGGTACTAAGCAATGGAACCCTCCAATTGGTTGTATCGTCGAACTACGAAGTAAACCTACAGATGGCGAACGATGTGTTACCAACATCAATACCAAACAACATAGAGGGCTTCCAGAAAACAAACTCGGGTGTCACACTAACGCTGGCTCCTGGCAATTACGTAATTAACTTCATAATCACGGCCCAAACAACCCAACAGGCAATTAATCAAAAGAGCGCCACGATGATTAGGAAACCAACCTCTTCATACGTACTGCTATATTACACGGTATTGATTATCGTGATCATGGTTTTGATAATCATAGCATTAATGATCATTAGAGGACGTAGGTAACTACTTAAAAGGGATCCCCGCTTGATAGATACCTTAATGAGCATAAAACCACCACCATACACATACGACGAATTCCAGGTAGGCATGAGATTAAGATCGCAGGGATTAACTATAACGGAAGCACACGTTGTGCAATTCGCTGGATTAACCGGAGACTACAACCCACTTCATGTAGATGAGGTCTTTGCCAAAAACACCATTTTCGAAGGCAGGGTAGCCCACGGACTACTAACACTATCCCTAGCCACGGGATTATTCGCACCATTAGTTGCCGGCACAACAATAGCACTACTCGAAGTAAACGTAAAATTCCTAAAACCCGTAAAGATAGGGGATACGATATACGTGGATACCGAGGTGGTCGACAAGAAACCTAGCAATAAATACAACGGCGGTGTTATAACATTTAGACTCGAAGTAAAGAACCAGAGGGATGAGGTCGTAGCAGTTATAGACCAGAAATTACTAATAGCGAGAGGATTAGCCGTAAAGAATAACGTACTAAGACAGTGACGATGCGTAGCACTTTTAAACCAGCCACACACCATTTACATAGCCGGGTCGTCTAGCGGCCAAGGATGGCGGGCTCTGGACCCGTTGACCCCGGTTCGAATCCGGGCCCGGCTACCACCACTTACGGTCTATTCCCCAATCCTACCCCTCCATATCATACATAACACCATGAGCAATCCTGCACACCAACCGTGTTACGTTTAATTATTTTCGTCTCTTTATAAAATAATTAAATAATAATAATAATCAAGTATATTTGTGAAGGCATGGTAGTATATAAACTATTTAGTTTTTAGTAAACCACGATTAATCAAGCACTCGAGAACCCACAGCATTAAAATGGTGCATTGTGTCGTAGCGCAGCGCTCATATAGTCCCGGTTGGGCGTTAATTCCTAGTGATGATCCACGCAGGAG